>NBLS01000116.1 GCA_002084385.1 Desulfobacteraceae bacterium 4572_19 | reverse complement strand
ACCGGACGCAAGAAGCATTCCTATTCGATACCCGTTTACATAAAGAGAAGAACCAAGACCAAGTTCTTCGTCGGCAAGATCTTCTCGCCTGTAAGCATCTACAATAATATCCTGGGATTTACATAAAGAGAAGAACCAAGACCAAGTTCTTCGTCGGCAAGATCTTCTCGCCTGTAAGCATCTACAACAATATCTTGGGATGCACTGAAAAAAGTTACAAGAAAAGCTGCAAAAGCTACCACCCACGGATTTTCCACAGGGTTACTACATCCGAGCCCTGCTATTGAAATCATAAGAGCCAGTTGAGCAATAAGAAGCCATCCTTTTCCCAAATCCCATAATAAGGGAAACCAGCATACGAATACTGAACATTGATTTAATTGTTGAATGCCAGTCTTTAATTTTCATAATTTTATACCTCGTAATCTATTTTGTTAAATTTAGGTTAGGGAGTTGGAAAAAAATAATTGTTCAAATTTTGTGCAGGATTTTTGCTCGTCTTCAAGGCGTGATGACAGGTGCATAGTGTGCTATGTGCCTGTTGTCACAACGCAGAAGACGGGCAAAAAGACAAACAAAATGGATAATTATTTTTTTTCACCTCCCTTAATTATTCAAGAATAAATAATAATAAAATTTTGTAACCGTTCACGAACAAGAAATGTCCAATTCCAATAGTAAAACTTAATACATTTTTACCATTAAGTTTATAGAGTTGAGGAGTGCAAATATTACCTACAATAATTTTTGGATCAAACATTACTATATAGCCGTAATCCACTTTTTCAGGAAGAAGATATCTTTCGGTAAGTTGCTCTAAGGCATCGTCTATAGTTCCTGTATATCTATTAATTTTTGTTTCAATAATATATTTTTTATTACCATAATTTAAAAGAATATCCATAATACCAAGCCCTGTTCTACTTTCATATCTCAATTGCCCTGTGCCGTTAGATACAAATTGATAAAGCCATGCTGTAAGTTGAAATTTACCTGTAACTTCCATTGGGTTTTTTGTAGAATAAAAAGCTGAAACTCCTATTTGAATAATATATTTTTCAAAATCAGATAAGATTTTTTCCATATTTAAAGTATTATCAGGATATAGATAACGCCGTGCTGCAATATCAACAAACTGTTCAACTTCCTGAAAAAATGTTTTTAAAAACCGTTGCTTATATATCGGATTTGCAACTACTGCTTTTTTATTTTTTTCTTTTATTAAACCATGTGTTAATAAAAGAGATTGTTCTTTATTTCCAGGTAAATATTTAACTCCATCAAAAACAATATCAATAAAAGTTTCGCGATATTGTTCTGCTTTTTGTGTAATATTATCAAAATGTGAATTCTCTTCATAAATAAGAATATCAATTGCATCATCAACATCATCAACGGTTATAGGAGCAACCGTTTTAGGCTTTACATTAACTGTTATAATCATACCAAGTCTGTTGACAAGCCAAGGTTGCCCCGCCGTTTTCTGATATATTTTTTCAACAGCTTCTTTTGTAAAAAACTGATTTGTTTCTCGGGAATATTGATTATATAAATCATAAAGATTTTCTATTGTAAAAGCAGGTAATTTTATCTGATCTGCAATGTTAAAAGGAGATACACCCCCTACAATTAATTTGGTAATATTTCTAATTCCCACAAGGCCGATTGAGTACAAAGCTTTCTCTTTTTTCTTTTTATGTTTTTGATAAAGTTCTCTGATAGATGTTAAAAAGTTTTCAAGTTCTAACTCCGGTATTCCATCGAATTCATCAATAAAAATTACAATTTTTTTATAATTAATTAATCGGTTTATTGTTATAAAAAAATCGTAAAAAGAGATATGGTCAGTTAAATTTATTGAGTTTAAGTATTTTATAACAATATCTTTTTGAGGACAGCTTATATGTTGGAGTCGAGCTTTTAATTGAAAATATAAATCTTTTTGAATTTGACTATAAAAAACCTGTGCATTAACGTTTTTTAAATTCTGGAAGCTTAAAAGAATCGGGATATAAGTAAAATCTTTTTCAAGTTCACTGCAAAAATCCTCAAAGAATGTTGTCTTTCCACTTTGTCTTGGTGCAAATATTGAAAAATACCGGCCAAGATCCACCATGGTTTTTAAGTTATCACCTCTGGTATTGACTACATTGGAAAGATTTACATGGAACGAAGTAGAAGCATCAACAGTTCCGGCATCTTCAAAAAAACGTATAGGTTTTTTGTAAGGCATAATACTCCAATCCTCATTTTTTGTTGTGGCGTACTATTCGCCATGTTAGGGCTCGCCCTTAAGTTATATTATTGTTTGAATGAGCCATTGCAGTCAATAGATGTAATTTTATCCAAACTATTGTGAATACTCGCTTACAAACGTGAGATTACCAAAAAATCACATTTCTTGTTTGTGAACGGTCACATATTTTTTAATAATTATCTCGTCTAAACTTCTCTTTGGAACATGATGAATATTTTTTTCATCACGCCAATATTTTATATTTCCATCAATTCCAACTTCTTCAATAACGACTTCTTCTATTGGTTTTCCAATTGCAAGCACGATTAATATTTCCAGATTTTCCGGAATTTCAAGAAGTGTTTGAAGCGAAAATTTTGGCATTTATTTTAGAATCATTTGAAATAACATACTTTAACGGCTGTAGATTTGCAGCTGATGCCGATAACCTGCCAAGGTCAACCAACTCATTTAAAGTTTTTTGATCAACAATAAAATTTTGATCAAACCGCCTGCAACTTCTATTTTGTTTTACAAGGTTTGCTATCATTAAATTGTATCCTTATTAAAAAAATTTATGCACATTCAAACTTTTCAATTTTTGGCATATTTTGATTTATCCAGATAGTAACTTTATCAAACTCATCAATAAGTCCTTTTAAGGCTTTCCCCCGATGACTAACACTGCTTTTTTCTTCCCTTGAAAGCTGGGCAAAGGTTTTATTTAATTTAGGATAATAAAAATAAGGATCATACCCGAACCCATTTTTTCCGGTAGGTTCTTCGGTAAGAACACCTTCGCAACGACCTTCGTATGTTAAGGCAGGACCGGTTGGAACAGCATTTACAGGATATTCTTTTAAAAGTTCCTTAATTTCCGCAGTTTTACCTTTATTTCTTGATGCGAGAACAAGTGTGATTTTTTTTTCCATGTATAACTCCATACTTTAAGGTATATTATTTTTCAACATGCCTAATATTGAATAGTAATTACAAAACATCGTTGTTTCTAATCACCCAAAACAATAAAATGCAAGAAAAAACTTTACACGAACAGTATTCATAGTGTAACAGGTTTTTATAAATTAAATTTAAAATAACCATTAGTGAGGGAAATTAATATGCATAAACTACTTAAAGATAATCCGGGAGAACAGGCATTGCTCCTTGGAAACGAAGCAATTGCACGGGGTGCAATTGAGGCAGGTGTTGCATTTACATCTACTTACCCCGGAACACCATCATCTGAAATTTCATTGAATTTTTTTCAGATCTCAAAAGAAAGCGACCTTTACTTTGAATACGCTCCTAATGAAAAAGTTGCATTAGAAACGGCCACTGCAACGGCCAATTGCGGTGTAAGATCCATGTGTGTTATGAAACATGTGGGATTAAATGTTGCATCGGATGTTTTAATGACTCTGGCTTATATCGGAGTTACCGGTGGACTTGTTATTCTTACTGCTGATGATCCATATATGTTTTCCAGTCAAAACGAACAGGACAATCGTTATTATGGAAAACTTGCCGGAATTCCAATTTTAGAACCCTCCTCGGTGGCAGAAGCAAAAGAGATGATACCGTATGCATTTGAACTATCCGAAAAACTTGGAGAACCGGTATTATTTAGAACAACCACAAGAATTAACCATTCAACCGCACCTGTAACACTTGGAGAAATAACTCCAAGAATAACAAAAGGAAAGTTTATAAAAGACCCGTTTAGTTTCGTTACAGTACCGGCCGTTTCAAGAAAACTTCATGTAAAACTTCTTGCCAACCTGAAAGAAGCAGAAAAAATTGCATGCAGTTCTCCATATAACTATATAAAAGGCAGTGGCAGTTTTGGTATTATTTGCAATGGTGTTTCCTATGGATATGTTATAGATGCAGTTCGGGAACTTGATATTGAAGAAAAAGTAAAAGTACTACGTCTTGGTTTTTCACACCCAATGCCGGGGGTACTTATAAAAGATTTCCTTAAAGATTGCAGTAGAGTTCTTGTTGTAGAAGAGGGGGAGCCATTTATGGAGGAAACTGTAAAAGCTTTTGCCCAGGAAGAGGGATTAACCTTTCCAATTTCTGGAAAAAGCGAAAAACTTTTTTCCCGACTATATGAATTTGACCCTGCAATGGTACGACAATGTATTGCAACATTCTTTTCAATTGCTTATACTCCTTCAGAAAAAACAGACCTTTCAAACGTTCCACAACTACCCCAGCGTCCCCCAAATCTTTGTGCAGGTTGTTCCCATCGTGCAGCTTTTTATGCTGTTAAAAAAGCAGCAGAAGGAATGGATACAATATTTCCGTCAGATATCGGCTGTTATACACTTGGATTTTTACCACCTCTTTCCATGGGTGATTTTGTAGTTTGCATGGGTGCATCCACGGGAACATCATGTGGGTTTTCCATGGTAACGGATAGCAAAGTTATTTCTTTTATAGGAGATTCAACATTTTTCCATTCCGGTATTTCAGGACTTATGAATGCGGTTTTTAATAACCATAACTTTACTTTGATGATTTTAGACAATAGAATAACAGCAATGACAGGGCATCAACCTAACCCTGGCGTTGATATGGAAGAGATGAATCATGGTGGGTACAATCCCATATCCATAGAGAATGTTGTTAAATCTCTTGGGGTAAAACATGTATCGGTTATACAGCCAAGTAAGCTTAAAAAAAGCATTAAAACAATAAAAGAGGCACTCGCTTTTAAAGGCGTATCCGTAATTGTTGCAAAGGAAAAGTGCGTACTTTACGAAAAAAGCTTAAAGCAGTTAAAAGAAAAATCCTTTACAATAACCGATAAATGTAAAAATCACAAAACCTGTATTAATGAACTTGCATGTCCGGCGTTCTTTATAAAAGATGATAAAGTAAATATTGACCCTGCCATGTGTACAGGATGTGCAGT
>NBLS01000017.1 GCA_002084385.1 Desulfobacteraceae bacterium 4572_19 | reverse complement strand
CTCGTTATGCTCGGACGTTCTCCCCATTTGGGTATTCTCGGTCTTGATCAAAAAGAAGATTTGGAAACAGCCCACGAATCCATGGAATTTACCGGCATTCTGCCCTTTGCAAAACGCAGAATACCACAATTGAGTGGCGGAGAAAGACAGCGTGTTTTTATATCAAGAGCAATTTGTCAGCAACCATCCGATCTTGCACATCAAATAAAAATCATGGATCTTATGGAAAAACTAAAAGCCCAAAAAAACATGACAATCATCATGGTTTCCCACGACATAAACCTTGCCGCCGAATATGCAGATTCCATGTTGATTCTTGCAAACGGCAAAATAATATCCATGGGAAGCCCCAACGAAATTTTAAAATTTGAAATATTAGAAAAAGTCTATGGTTGCAATATCCTGATAGACCAAAGCCCCCTTGGCAACATGCCAAGAATTACACCGGTTCCGGGGAAGTATGTTAATTTGATAAAATCCTGATGCTTTAAATTATTAAAATATCTTCATAAAAATCATCTTGACGTATTTATATATTGTATATACACTACGCAAACATGAAATTAAAATCTTTAAATAAGAAATTAAAAACCAATTGGGATAAGCTTTATACGTAACCGTTCACGACCAAGAAATGTGATTTTTCGGTAATCTCACATTTGTAAGCGTTCACAAGTACCTGATTCTGAAATTAATTATTCTGATATTCCACCTTTGAAAAAAGATTTTTTTAAAAAAGGTGAGATTCGAATGCCTAAAACAAAACCCTTAATTTCAATCAGGTGAGATTAAGTAGGTTAATGATGAAAAGTGATTAGTTAAATGGATTATAGATCAGAAAAAAAATTTCGTTATATATATCAAGATTCCAATAGATATTTTGCACAACTTCCAGAAGATGTTTTAGATATGGGAGTTAGCGAGTTATCAGAATTTAACGCAGAAAATATTGAACGTGATCGAAGGGGAATTTATTTTACCGCATCGAAAGAAGATCTGTACCGAATTAATTATAAAGCAAGGCTCTTTTCAAGATTTCTGGCTCCCCTTATAAGATTTAACTGCCCTGATGATAAAGCACTTTATCGAATTGCCAAGATAATTCCATGGGCGGAGTTAATTTCCTCCTATGATACGTTTGCAATTTTTGCCAATGTGTCAGACAGTGAAATATCACACTCTCGTTATGCGTCCCAAAAACTAAAAGATGCTGTTGTGGATACAATACGTGACAAAACAGGTTCTCGCCCTGATGTGGATCCCCTCGATCCTGATATCTGGATTAATCTGCATATTCGAAAGGATAAGGCTGTAATCTCAATTGCAACATCAGGAGGTGCTCTTCACCGGCGTGGATACCGGAAAGAATCCGTTCCGGCTCCAATTCAGGAAACTCTTGCAGCGGCAATTATTCGTATGTCTGGGTGGAATGGTGAAAAACCGTTATATGATCCCATGTGTGGGTCGGGAACGTTGTTAAGTGAAGCTTTAATGCATTATTGCAATGTACCATCTGCATATTTAAGAAATCAATTTGGTTTTGAATACCTTCCAGATTATAACAGGGATCTTTGGCAGGAATTAAAATCTGTAGAAAATAAGAAAATTAGAACTCTTCCAAAGGGACTTATAGCAGGCAGTGATATTTCAGTAAAGGCTATTTCGGCTGCAAGAACCAATATGAGGGAACTTCCTGAAGGTAGAAATATTAAATTAAAAGTACAAGATTTTAATAAAATCAAATCTATAAATGATTCGGTTATTGTATGTAATCCTCCATATGGCATCAGACTTGGTAAAGATGATGATATGAATAAATTCTACAAATCTTTTGGTGATTTTTTAAAGCAGAAATGTACAAATTCCACCGCATATATATATTTTGGAGAACGTGAACTGCTTAAAAGCATTGGTTTAAAACCAAAATGGAAAAAGCCATTTAAAAATGGTGGATTAGATGGCCGTCTAACAAAATTTGAACTTTATTAAGGGTTTTTATATGAAAGTCCATAGAAAAGCCACATTATACAGACTTTCATTTTTTGATGTGGCGTATTATCGTCGTGGCAAGTTTACTTAAAAATCAGCTATCAATTATATGCACAGCTTTTTTACTACGTTTATTAAACCTTAACATAACCATAGTAGCTGAAGCAGTCAACCCGATTAGAAGTCCAATCCATATACCTGTAACTCCAAGTTGATATTTAAAACCAAGAATATATCCCACCGGCAACCCTATTACCCAATATGCAAGAAAAGTAATTAAAGTTGGTATCTTTACGTCTGCAATTCCCCTTAAAGCACCAAGGCATATGGTTTGTACTCCATCAGAGACCTGAAAAAGAGCAACAATTACAAGAAGTGACGCTGCAAGATTAATAATTTCTTTTTCGGATATATAAAGCGTCGGAAGAAAATGTCTTAAAGCAATAAAAAGTACAGAAAAACAACCCATTACAAAAGCTACTAATATAACAGCACTAAAACCAGCTTGTCTGGTTCCGAAAATATTATTATTATTACCGGCAGCATTGGCAACCCGAACTGTTGCTGCAGAAGATATTCCAAGGGCAACCATGTATGTAACAGATGCAAGATTTAAGGCAATTTGATGGGCGGCCAGTGCATTGGTGCCAAACCATCCTACAATTACAACTGACCCTGCAAATGCACTTACCTCGAAAAAATATTGTACTCCCGTGGGAATGCCTATGCGAAGAAGCTTTTTCATCATTGGTAAATTAAATGATTTAAAACGAAAAGTAGGATCGTATTTTTTCATTTTAGTTGAGCATACAACAATATAAACCATAGCCACGGCCATAAACATTCTGGATAAAAATGTAGCAACTCCGGCCCCTGTAAGTCCAAGTGCCGGAGCTCCAAAATTTCCATATATAAACATCCAGTTTACTATAATATTAACAATATTGGCTACAATGGTAATAATCATTGCCGGCCTCATAATGCTGATACCCTCTGCAAATTGTCGGTAAGTCTGGAAAAGCATTATGGGAAGCATGGATAAGCCCAGGGTTTGCATATAAATAATGGCGGGCTGCACAATCTCTTTTGGCTGATTAAAGTAACCAATAAGTTTTGCTGACAGTATTGATACAACGCACAATATTATTCCAACAGTCATATTTACCAGCAACCCTTGTCTAAGCACTACCCCGCATTCACTAAATTTTTGCGATCCATAATACATTGCCGTAAGGGGTGTAATAGCCATAGATATTCCAAGACCCACTATCGTGATTAGCATAAAAAAAGAGTTGGCAACAGAAGCCGCTGCAAGTGGAACTGCTCCAAGATTGCCAACCATCAGATTATCAACAACAGACATGGACATATGCCCAAGCTGCCCGATAACGAGAGGAACAGCAAGAGAGATAGTGCTTTTTATTTCCTGAGAGTATGTTTTCATCGAACATACATTAAGATAAATTTATAAAAACCGTCAAGAGAAATATGCAGGTTCTTGAAAAAGCTACACTTTAAAAACTCTTATTTTTAGTTGTGGCATACTATCCGTCATGGCAAGTTTATGTGAAAGTAGGGGCAAACCCTTGTGGTTGCTCAATAAACATATGTCTAACTTTCATTTTTTGTTATGGTGGTCAATCTACCATGGGGGGTTATATAAAAAATCATATTTTTGCATAAATCATCTTGACATATGAAATCATCTCCTGATAAATGAATACTCATTCAGTATTAATTTTAAAATTATGTAAGCGTTCACAATACCTCATCTTCGCATAAACAGCTTGTCATATATGGGACAACTATTATATGCCAAGCCGTTTATGCGAATATAAGGCACTTGTGAACGCTTACAAATGTGAGATTACCGAAAAATCACATTTCTTGTTCGTGAACGATTACAAAATTATATGGTGATTGAATATCGAAGCAAATAATATAGAAACAAATAGTAAAGACAGTAAAAAAGATAAGTATTATTTAATTCTTACGGCAGCGAGCAAGGTCTTTGCAGAGCAAGGTTTTTCGTCTGCTACGGTTGCACAAATTGCAAGGGAAGCCGGTGTAGCAGATGGAACCATATATCTCTATTTCAAGAATAAAGACGACATTCTTTTTCAATTTTTCAGATATAAAACAAAACAGATCTTTAAGCGTTTTAAAGAAGAAATAGACAGCGTTGATGAACCTGTGGAAAAATTATCTTGTTTAATACGAAGTCATCTTGAAGAGTTTCAGCAAGACAGAAATATGGCTATTATTTTTCAATCTGAAATTAGATATCGACGTAATATTGTGGCACAAATTATTGATGTGTCAAATATGTATCTTGAGCTTGTAACTGCAATAATCGAACAAGGTCAAGTTGAAGATAAGCTACGCAAGGACCTTTTTACGGGCCTTGTAAAAAGATTTATTCTTGGAGCTGTAGAGGAGGTAATAAATACATGGGTTCATTCAGGTGGTAAATATGATCTTGTTTCCATGGCTGACCCTCTTATAGATCTCTTTATAAATGGTATTGGAAATCATAATTATAATCATTATTGACTATGACTTTTTATATGAAAGTCCGTAAAAAAATTATATTATAAAGACTTTCAATTTTTGTTGTGGCGTACTATTCGCCATGACAAGTTACTTAAAAATAACTTGGAGTGAAACCCTTAACATATGGAGAATTTTGAGTAATTTCAGCACTGTAATAATTTTTCTTGACGGATATAATTTTATTTATTATGGGAGTAATGAATCTTTATTCATTTTTTATCAGTAATTTTTTAGTTGCCTGCAAAGTATAACGGACAGTCCGCTATGGCAGGCTATTTATTTTAAAGCGATATTGATTATCACACGATGATTTTCATATATTGTAATGGTCTATAAAAAAAGGGAGGCGTAACGTATGGCACCTGTAATGGCACCGGTAATTGCACCGGCCAGTTTTCAACTGTTCGGATTTTTTCCAATGGTAATTTTTTCTTTAATAATACCGGTTGTAGGTATTGCTTTATTTACCTATATTATGGCAAGAAGGCTTGCACCGTTGGTAAAAGCTGCTCCTGATAATCGGTTTGATAATATTCCGCAAAGGGTAATTAATTTACTTAAAATCTGGTTGATACAGTATCGACAACCAAGGTATATGCTCGCCGGTGTACTTCATATTATTATCTTTGCCGGTTTTCTAATTCTTTCAGTTCGATCAATCTCACTGGTATTTGTGGGTATTTCTGAAGGTTTTGTTATGCCCGGCTTTGGAGGATGGAGGGGCGATATATACAGTGTATTTAAAGATATTGCTGCCACAGCAGTCTTTTTTGCTTGTCTTGTTGCAGCAGTAAGAAGGGGTATCTTTAAACCTGCAAGATATGCTGTACCTGCAAAATATGGTAAAGATCATACTTCAGAAGCAGTATTTGTTCTTGGTATTATTATGACACTTATGGTTTCTGAAAGTTTTTTTGAAGCAGCTGCGGTTGCTGCCGGACACCATGTTTTCTTAATGCCCCTTACATTAGGGTGGTTCTTTACAAAAATTCTTGCCGGCTGTTCCCATGCAACTTTACAAACGATACATATTATTTCATTTTATATCCATGACCTGACATTTTTCTTTTTCCTCTGTTTCCTTCCATTTGGAAAACATTTTCATGTAATAACATCTCTTCCTAATGTGCTTTTTATGCGTCTTAAAAAAGGTAATGTTAAACCTGTTAAGCATGGTGTTTCTGATGAAGAATTAGATGACCTTGAATCTTTTGGTGTTAAAAAATTAGAAGATTTTACATGGAAACATATACTTGACTTTTATTCATGTGCCGATTGTGGAAGATGTGCAGATCAATGTCCTGCAAATACGGTAGGCCGTCCCCTTTCACCACGGTTTATCACCATAAAATCCAGAGATCTTATATTTAAAAATTATCCCCTCTCTGGTGAAATATATAAAAGCAATATGCTTATAGGAGATATATTTACAGAAGATGAAATCTGGTCATGCACAACATGTGGTGCATGTGAAGAAGAGTGTCCCCTTGGAATTGAATATATAGATAAAATTGTTGATTTACGAAGGGGCATGGTTGATGAGGGAATGGTTCCACAGTCCTTACAAAAACCTCTTAAAGCTCTTGAAAAACGTGGTAATCCATACGGTAAAATGGAAAAGAAACGAGCAGACTGGTCAAAAGATAAAGAGTTTATTGAAAGCTGTGAGGTAAAAGTACTTGAAAAAGGTGAAACAGCAGAAAATCTTTATTTTGTTGATAGTATTTCATCATACGATGAAAGAATGCAAGATATTGCCCGAAGTGTTGCAAAGATATTAACCAAAGCCGGTATTGATTTTGGAGTTCTTGGAAAAACTGAAAAAGATTCTGGAAATGAGGTTAGACGATTTGGCGAAGAGATGCTTTTCCAATCTTTAAAAGAGCAAAACACCGATGCAATACTAAATTCCGGTGTAAAAAACATAATAACAGCTGATCCCCACGCACTAAATGTATTAAAAAATGATTACAGTAAACTTCCACCGGTCGAGCATATAAGTCAGGTAATAACAAGAAGCATTACATCCGGTGCTCTTCAGTTAAGCAGTGTAAATGATCCTGAAAAAGTTTACATTTACCATGATCCTTGCTATCTCGGAAGACATAATGGCATATATGAGGATCCACGAGATGCACTCGATGCTATAAAAGGTCTTAACAGGGTAGAGTTTGAAAAAAGCCGTGATAGGTCGTTTTGTTGTAGCGGTGGCGGATTGATGCTTTTTTATGAGCCGGAAGAAGAAGTTCGCATGGGTGTTTTAAGAGTTGAATCGGCAATTGAGGCTGGTGCAAATGTAATGGTTACAGCTTGTCCTTTTTGTCTTGTAAATATTGAAGATGCCATTAAGGTTGCTGGAAGAGAAGGAGAGATAGAAGTTATTGAGCTGGCAGAACTTATTGAACAACATTTAATATAATTTGCCACGGCGAATAGTACGCCACAACAAAAAATGAAAACCCTATAATACAATTTTTTTATGGGCTTTCATATAATTTGCCATGGCGAATAATACGCCACAACAAAAAATGAAAGTCTTTATAATATAGTTTTTTTAAAGACTTTCATATAAAAAACTTGGAGGATAACAATGGAGATTTTAGTATGTGTTAAAAGAGTCCCCGATACTGCGGAAAATGAGTTTGATCTCAACAGTGAGGGCAATGATCTTGATCGTGATGATCTCGTTTATTCTGTAAATGAATGGGATAATTATGCAGTGGAAGAAGCAATTCAGATTGTTGACAATGTTGGCGGAAACGTAACAGTTGTTACAGTTGGTGATGATGAAGCAGAGGAAATTCTCAGACGGGAAATGGCCATGGGTGCAAACAATGGCATTCTTCTTTCTGATGACTCTTTTGAAGAAGTTGACGGACGTGGATTGGCTACAATACTTAAAGCTGAAGTCCAAAAAGGTAATTACGACTTGATTCTTACCGGTGCCCAGGCAGATGAGGGTGCAGGTCAAGTAGGTGGAATGCTTGCTGCCATGATGGATCTTCCTTATGCGTCTCTTGTGAATAAGATTGAAATTGACGGAGATAAAACAATTAAGGTTGGTCGTGAAATTGAAGGTGGAAATCAGGAAATAAATGAAATGGATTTACCTGCGGTTCTTTCCATTCAAACCGGTATTAACGAACCTCGTTATGTTGGTATTCG
>NBLS01000115.1 GCA_002084385.1 Desulfobacteraceae bacterium 4572_19 | reverse complement strand
TCTATTTCATTTTTTGCACGTTTTGCAGCCTCAATTAACTTCGGTTGAGTTTGTGAAACTAATAAGTCCCACTCTATTTCATCCTCTAACTCTTCAAAATAATTGCGAAGATGTTCTACAATTCGGTTTTGAACTGGTTCCGGTACTGATTCCATCATTTTGACAACTGTCGCAATTGTAGCACAATTTTCTATCATACGAGAAGGCGTAAAGTCAATCCATTATTTAAAAATTTATTAGAAAAAGATATTTTTTTAATGAGCAATGATTCTACTATAAAACAAAGGGAACAACAAGAATGTCAAATAATAGTACTGATACAATTAGCAACACACCCAATGCCAAAATTTCTCTTAAACTGTATTATAAACTTGATTTTTTACACCTTATTCAGGAATTTGTTGTGGAGGCTGCCAAGGCTTTTGGTGCACAAACAGAAGAGATGCACCACCTGAGATTAGCATCAGAAGAGGTTGCAGTTCATATTTTGGAAAACTATCCTGATACAGGCTTTGAAGATCATTTTAAAATTACCTGCGAGCCTATTGATAATGGAGTTGAATTTGTATTTACAAATATGGGGTTGCCTGTAAATCCCAAAGCACTTCCTGATTATGATGCAGATAATCCCACAGAAACTGAAGACGGCCTTAAATTTTTTCTTATTAAAAAACTGGTGGATCGGTTTGAATTTCTGAATGAAGGAAATATGGGATGGAAAACTGTTATTTATAAACAACTTGCCAATTTTAAAGATATCAATACATTTTCAGGAGCAACAGACAGGGATGCAAAAAAAGATAACATTGTAGAGTTAGCTTATCACACCTATAAATACTCCTACTGTAAAAAATCATTTTACTATACAGATATGCTGGAAAATGAACTGGAAAACCAACAAGTTGTATCTTACATAGCCAAACTTCAATCTGGTCGAATTGTTGGTCATATGGCACTTATGGTATCAGATAGATGTCCACAGATTGCAGAGTTTGGAGCAGCAATGATTACACCTGAATTTAGGGGGAATAAGGGCTTTTTAGAATTGGTGGGCATGTTTCACAATTATATGACAAAGGAATCCCCAGCGAGAAAGTTTGTTATATGCTGCATATCCATCTAAGGAGCCCATGACGTTTCCTCTGTTTGTTCCTGAATGTCATATGGAAATTACAAAAAAAATATTTTCAGCCAAGCGGTTTTCAGTTGATATTAAAAATGAAGAGAGTACCCTCCCAAAAGATAAAACATCTTTGTATGTCGAACGAAATCGCAAGTACAGTATTGCCGATATTACAATTGAATCCTTTGGGACAGACTTATTTGATTTACTTTCTCAAAAAATACATGAATTATGTGCAGAAAAAACAGCAACCATTTACGTTAAAGTGCCGGCATCAGCCCCTATCCCCATCGATCTTGAAGAGAAACTATCCAAATTAGGACTCTTTTTTTCAGGTTTTATGCCTGAAACTCCAGATAAATGGTGTTTATATTATACTTATTTTAATTTTCAAAAATTTGATTTTTCAAAAATTAAACTGTTTGATGAAATGGCAAAAACACTGTTATATCATAAAATATAGGAACTAAATGAAAACAGATATAATTAAAAATATATACGGGCAAAAAATATGTAAACAATGGATAGTTTATAATTATTTGTTTCTTATAATTTTAATATCACCCTTATTTATTTGCAACTCTGTTATTGCCAAACCTGCCACATTGCAACCTGTTTTGCTAACACCGGTTAAACTTATTTTACAGTGGTACCCCCAAACTCAATTTGCAGGTTTTTATATTGCCAAAAACAAAGGCTTTTATGCCAATTATGGAATTGATCTTAAAATAATTTCCGGAGGTCCTGATGCAAACCCTTCTCAAATGTTGGCTGATAAAATGGCAGACTTTGGCACCATGTTTCTTTCATCTGCCATAAAATCTTATGATTCCGGGCTTAAACTTGTTAATGTTGGCCAGATTGTACAACGTTCCGCATTAATGCTTATAGCACGCAAAGGCACAGGAATTAATACTATCAAGGATTTACACGGTAAGCGTATAGGCATGTGGAATGAAGAATTTCAACTACAACCCAGAGCATTATTTAAACGTGAAGGCATAAAAGTAAATCTTATCCGTCAATCACCATCTTTTGATCTTTTTATGCGGGGTGGACTCGATGCAGTTCCGGCAATGTGGTACAATGAATATCACACGTTGAGTTCCTATGGATTAGATTATAACGAAATGGTTACTTTTTTTTTCAACGACCTTGGATTTAATTTTCCTGAAGACGGAATTTATTGTCTTAGGTCAACCCTTAATAAAAAATCCGATATGGTACACAATTTTGTAAAAGCTACGGCCAAAGGATGGGACTATACTTTCGCCCACCCTGAAGAAGCTTTAAATATTGTTCTTTCCATTATGAAAAAGAAAAAAATACGTGCTAATAAATCTCATCAACGTTGGATGTTAGATCGTATGAAAGATATTATATTATTGGATAAAAACACCAAGCCTGATATGGTATTGGGTAAAACCGAATATGAATTTGTTGTTAATACTTTACTGAAGCTTGGTTTTATATCAAACGCACCGGTATATTATGATTTTTATAAAAAGATAAGGATACAAAAATAAAACTAATGAAAATGGGCATAGCATTTCGTTTATCCACATCACTATTAGCATGTTCAATAATTATTTTTGGATGCATTCTTCGATATGATTATGTGGTCTCTCGAAACTTAATAATAGAACAAGCTATCGAAAAAGGTGATTATCTTGCCAAAGCCACCGGAAAACAAATAACTGAAGTATTTAATGTTGCTGATAAGGTAATAGACGGCGTTGCTTATTCTCTTGAAAAAGGGGAAATAACCAAAGAACGTATTAAAATTATTGAAAACCGTGTTTTAAATAAAAATCCTGAAATATTTGGAACAGCAATAGCTTTCGAACCATATAGTTTCGATGCCTCAAAACTTTATTACTCTCCATATCGTTTTAGAGCCGGCAATCGTATAGATTATATTAATCTTGGTAAAGAAGATTTTCAGTATTTTTTTATGGACTGGTATCAACTGGCAAAAGAGCTTAAGAAACCTGTCTGGACAGAACCATATTTTGATGAGGGCAGTAGTCAGGTCTTGATGATAACTTACGCCTCACCCTTTTATCGCATGAAAAATAATAAAATGAATCTTACTTCTTTCAAGATACGGAGCTTATATTGCTCATCCTGATAAGAATTTAATAATACATGAAACAATATTCTCCCACGCAGAAGAGTTAAAAATACCGGAGTTGAGACATATAGGACGTAAAATGCGTACTGGCGAATCGGGATTTGCTGAAATTGAAAATTTTCCAGATCTTGGAGATGTTTTTATTTACTATTTTTCACTGCCTGTTGAACATTGGTCTTTTGGCGTTGTTTTCCCTAAATCTGAACTTCTTGCTGATGTAACACATCTTAGCACTGTAATGATTGTAATAGGTATTTTGGGTTTTATCATTCTAACATCCCTTATTTTTTATCTTGCACAAACAATTACTAAACCACTGAGACAGTTAACTTATGCCGTGCAGGAAATAGCCTCCGGTAATTTGGATTTAAAACTGCCAAGGGTTAAAACCAAAGATGAAGTAGGCGAGTTAACCAACTCCTTTCGGCAAATGAGAGATTCTCTTAAAACATACATAATAAATTTAACAAAAACCACTGCGGTGAAGGAACGAATCGAATCAGAACTTTCCATTGCCCGTGAAATTCAAATGGATATATTGCCCAAACTTTTTCCGGCCTTTCCGGAACGTGATGAATTTGATATATTTGCTTTTATAGAACCTGCACGCGAAGTTGGAGGTGATTTATATGATTTCTTTTTTATAGATGACAATCATTTTTGTTTTCTGGTGGGCGATGTTTCAGGCAAAGGCGTTCCGGCAGCATTTTTTATGGCTGTAACCAAAACCCTGCTGAAAGTTGTAGCAGAACGGGGGTTAGAACCCGGGGAGATTTTTGTTAAAGTCAATAATGATCTTGCAGAGAAAAATGATTCTTGCATGTTTGCAACACTCTTTCTTGCAATATTAGATGTGAAAACAGGAAATATTCGCTATGCTAATGCTGGACATAATCCTCCTTTGCTTATTTTAACATCTGGTAGCGTAGAGTGGATTCCGTCAGTATGTGAGCCTATGGTTGGAGCCATGCAAGATATAGAATACACAACCGGAACCATGACACTTAATCATGGTGATACATTGTTTCTATATACAGATGGAGTTACCGAAGCTATGAATCATAATCATGATTTATATTCAGATGAACGTCTTTTTGAGACAATTTCATTAAAACCAAAAGCATCTTCTATGGAGATGGTTATGCATGTAAATGACACCATATTATCTTTTGCAGATGGTGCAGAACAGTCAGATGATATAACCATGCTTGCTTTAAAATATTGTAAAAACGAAAAAGGAGAATAATAAAATGAAAATTAGTAATGAGCAAAAAGATTCTTGCGTATTGGTTTCTGTTGAAGGTAGAATGGACGCTGTTACTGCCCCTGAATTTGAAAGTGCCTGCATAGAATTAGCAGAAAAAGGTGATATTGATTTGGTAGTAAATCTTGAAAACTTGGAATATATTAGTTCGGCAGGATTAAGGAGTGTTCTCACATCAGCAAAAAAACTTAAAGCTCTGGGTGGTAACCTACGTTTTTGTGGGCTTTCCGGCATGGTTGAAGAAGTTTTTCGTATTTCAGGTTTTCAATCTATGTTTACTATAGTTCCGACATTTGATGATATTGCAAAATAAATGGTTACATTATAGGATAATAAATTGTGACAAAGAAACTTTTATTAAATATCCCGATAGATGCAAATCATATGAAAGAAGCAATGGAATTTGTGCATAAATACGCAAATTCCATGAACATACCTGTTGAATTATTTACAAAATTCGATCTTGTACTTGAAGAACTATTTGTTAATGTCAATAATTATGCTTATCCTGATGGTAATGGAGATATAGAACTTTCCTGTAGTTTTAAACATACAAAAGAAAATGGAAAAAAAATATTTTGTTTATATCTACGAGATTGGGGTATTTATTTTAATCGTGGCGGTTATACGAAAGTCCATAGAAAAACTATACTACAAAGATTTTTATTTTTTATTGTGGCGTATTATCCGCCATGACAAGTTATACGAAAGGAATTACTATGAAAAACATTTTGTGGAAACCTTCCAAGAAAAGAATTGATAATTCCAATATGAAGAAATTCATAAAAATCGTTAATGATAAATATAGTAAAAACTATGACGATTATACATCACTTTACCAGTGGTCAGTTGAAAATATCCCGGATTTTTGGGAAACCATGTGGGATTTTGGAAATATAAAATACTCTGTTCCCCATTCAGAAGTTATAGATAGCCTCTCTATGGCAGGAGCCAGACTGATCAAAACAGAGATGCCCAAGCCTAATAAACCTGCAAATAACAACATCCAAAACGATAAAACTGACGAAAATACATATAAAGAAAAAACAACGGGTACAAAATGGTTTTCAGGTGCACGCCTTAATTTTGCGGAAAATCTTTTACGCTTTAAAGATAATAATTTTGGCATTAAAGGTGTTCTCGATAGATTTGGCCAGACAAAACCTAAAATTCTTTTTACAGCTAATGGATATTATTTCAAAGGTAAAAAAATAGACTCTCTAAAAAAAATCTCCGATATCCTCCGGCAACTTCCATCCATAGAAAAGGTTGTTGTGGTACCATACACAGAAAAATCTTTTGATATAAGTATTATTCCAAATGCCATACATCTTAAAGATTTCCAGTCTAATAAATCAGACCTTGAAATTAAATTTGAGCAATTGCCTTTTAACCACCCTTTGTATATCATGTATTCATCAGGAACCACGGGTCTTCCCAAATGTATGGTGCAAAGTTCCGGCGGTATCCTTATTAATCACTTGAAAGAGTTAATTCTTCACACGGATTTAAAACGGGAAGATAATATTTTTTACTTTACATCATGTGGTTGGATGATGTGGAATTGGCTTGTAAGCTCCCTTGGCGTTGGTGCTACAATCGTACTTTACGATGGCAACCCCATGTATCCTGAGCCGGATTCCCTCTGGGAAATGGCTCAAGATGAGAAGATAACTGTATTCGGAACAAGTGCAGGCTATATTTCAGCATTACAAAACACCGGTGCAAAACCTGGTGAAAAATATGACCTTTCACCACTTAAAACAATACTTTCCACAGGTTCCCCGTTATCAATTGAAAATTTTGAGTATGTTTACAATAATATTAAAAAAGATCTACAGCTTGCATCCATATCCGGTGGCTCAGATTTAAACGGCTGTTTTGCCCTTGGAAATCCTTACAGCCCATCTGGAGACACGGAGATTTTATTGAAATCAATGATCATGGTGGGGTAACTATTTATGGACGTTCTGATACAACGCTAAATCCCGGGGGTGTCCGCATAGGTACGGCAGAAATATATCGGCAAGTCGAATTGATAGAAGAGATAGAAGACAGTATTGTTATAGGGCAAAATTGGCAAAATGACGTAAGAATTATCTTGTTTGTAAAGCTAAAAAACAAATTAAATCTAACCGACAAAATGATTGCAAAGATTAAAACTAGCATAAAAACCAATGCCTCCCCACGCCATGTACCTGCAAAAATTATCTCTGTACCGGATATCCCATACACCCACACCATGAAAAAAGTTGAAATTGCCGTTAAAAAAGTTATTAGTAACCAATTGGTAACAAATAAAGACGCAATAAAAAATCCTGAGGCATTAGATTTTTTTGCTAATTTGGAAGAACTGACATAAGAAATATAGATAAAATATTTTTTTATTTACATAAAACCATTATTTATGTATGAAATAAGAGTAATTGAAATGTTTGAACAATTGTATGGTGTGTGATGCTTGGTGTATAAAGTGTTACATAATTAATTTCACTTAGTACTCGTTGCAGTATATTACTATTATGGTATGGTTTCCTTGCTATATCTTGCGAAATTAATTATTTAACAATCTGTGGTTTAACTGAATACCAAAAAAAAATGGGGTAAAAAATGCAAGGACAAAACAGAGGTTGGACGGTAACATTTGCAGGAATTGGAATCAATTTGGCTTTGGGTATTTTATATACCTGGAGTATTTTTAAAAACGCAATTATGGAATCAGTGTTAGCCGGAACTGGAATAGGTTTTGGATACTCAGCTGCAACACCACCAGCACTAAAGTGGTTTCCTGCAAATAAAACAGGGCTTATCGCAGGTTTAGTGGTTTCCGGGTTTGGTTTGGCTTCAGTATATATTGCACCATTATCAAAATATTTACTGGGTATCTGGGGGTTGCAAAGTGCAATGCTGTTTTTTGGAATCACCTTTATATTAATAGTATGTGCACTCTCAATGCTATTAGTAAATCCTCCTGATGGTTACGTTCCTGAAAGCTCAGAAAATAACAGCCTTAAAACAGGCAGTTCAAATAATAATTCTGTTCCGGCAAATAATGATGTAAATCCTATGAAACTGTTTGCATCTTTAGAGTTTTACCTGTTGTGGTTTATTTATGCGATTGGTGCCGGTGCCGGGTTAATGGTTATCGGCAGTGTTGCCGGTATGGCAAAGAGTAGCTTGGGTGAATATGCCTTTGTGGTAGTTGCAATTATGGCTATTGGAAATGCAGGCGGTCGTATTACTGCGGGAGTGTTATCTGATAAAATTGGTAGAAGTAATACATTAATAGCAATGTTGTTATTCCAGGCAATTTTAATGTTACTTGCAGTTTCAATTATGGGTACTGCTACTGCTCCTGCAATATTAGTTTTACTGGCTACTTTTATTGGTTTTAATTATGGTACAAACCTTTCTATCTTTCCATCTTTTACTAAAGACCTCTGGGGACTTAAAAATTTCGGAACTAATTATGGCATAGTATTTACAGCATGGGGCGTTGGTGGTTTTTTTATGAGTCGGTTATCTCAAATGCTTAAAGTTACTACCGAATCTTTTAGCTCTTCATTTTATACTGCTGCAGGTTTGTTAGTTTTAGGTATCGTATTAACTTTTATTTTAAAACAACGTTTAAAAAAGATACAGGCATCATAACGAAATCTTTTTCAAGTATAGGGTTTCCCCAAACAATAAATTGTAGTTTAGGGTTCACAAAACAATAAATTGTATTTATTGCGTGTTGAGAGCCGGAGTTGATGAATCCTATAGCATAATCAACATGACTTGATATTAATCATAGGGTGTGTCAACTACGTATTTTCAATAAGGTAAGCGTGAAAAATGTGATCAAGTCATATGAATTGAGCTATAAGTAAATGTTAGAATAGGTATTTTCTCATCTCTTGTTCTTACGCTTTGCGTGGGAATGCCTTATTAAGCAAAATCCATCATTAAATTTAATTTCTGTTTTTAACATAAAGATTAGGGAAGGGTGGTAAGATGTCCACAAAATACAAAAAGCCTTGGGAGAAACTCCCAAGGCTTTTTATAATAACAACCGCTTTTTTATTTGCGGATAATTTCAGTGGCTCCCCAGCACGGACTTGAACCGCGGACTTAGTGGTTAACAGCCACTCGCTCTGCCAACTGAGCTACTGGGGAACAGCCTTTTTCTCAAAGACATCTGCTGTATATAGTAAGGTTTTATGCAAGTCAAGTAAAAAATAACAAAAATTAAAATAAAATAAAAATAACAAAATAGTAAAATAACTCTTGACATAGGTTTACTAAACAAGTAGAAGTCTTTTTATCTGTTGCGGGGTGGAGCAGTCTGGTAGCTCGTCGGGCTCATAACCCGAAGGTCGGAGGTTCGAATCCTCTCCCCGCTACCATAAATAAATATAAGGGTTTAGGAGTTTTTTCCTAAGCCCTTTTTTTGTACCTTGTTTAAATTTCAGGGTAAATTTATTTGTAAGGGTTCACTTGAAAATAAGTGAAAGTTTAATATTATGCTAATTCGAGAAGAGTTTGAAAAACGGGAACAAAGTTTTATGTCGCCTTTTGGATGTTTAAGCTCTAAGTCAAAAGGACGTTTAAAGCAAGATCCTCCTTGTGATGTTCGTACTGCATTTCAGATAGATAGAGATAGAATTGTTTATTCTAATGCTTTCAGGCGGTTAAAACACAAAACTCAGGTTTTTTTATCTCCACTTGGCGACCATTATAGAACACGGTTAACCCATACGCTTGAAGTTTCTGAAATTGCAAGAACCATCGCAAGAGCAATGCATCTTAATGAAGATCTTACAGAAGCTATTGCATTAGGGCACGATCTTGGACATACGCCATTTGGACATGGTGGGGAAACCATATTAAAAAAAATATATTCTAAAAGTTTTTGCCATAATGAACAAAGCCTTAGAGTTGTGGATTTACTTGAAAATGATGGAAAAGGGTTAAATCTTACATTCGAGGTGAG
>NBLS01000016.1:13642-18782 GCA_002084385.1 Desulfobacteraceae bacterium 4572_19 | reverse complement strand
ACGTTTGAACTTCAAACAACTGCCATGGGTGCACAAAATGCCGTTGCAGGTGGCGGTAGATATGATGGTCTTATAAAACAGTTAGGTGGGCAGTCCCAACCGGCTGTAGGTTTTGCAATTGGTTTTGATAGATTGGCGGAAATTATCTCTGCAAATAAGCAAAATCTTATAAGAAATCCAGATTTATTTGTTATTGCAACAGGGGAAAAAGCCAGATCAAAAGCATTTGTTTGGTCTAGTAATTTAAATGCTTTGGGAATTTTTTCCGAGATGGATTTTAGTGATAGAAGTTTAAAAAGTCTTATGAAACGTGCAGGTAAACTTAATACAGATTATGTTCTTATCGTAGGTGATAAAAAGAACTTGATTCAAATAAGATAATACTTCGGAATATGAATACCCGTGAGCAAATTGAGATTCAGGAAGAAAATGTAATTGCGACAGTGAAAAATACAATTGTGTAAGCCTTTATGGTGCGAGCTATGAAATAAAACAGAAGCTATAACTTGCCATGGCGAATAATACGCCACAATAAAATATGAAAGTTAGGCACATGCTTATTGGGCAACCACAAGGGTTTGCCCCTACTTTTATATAAAACTAAAAGGAAATATTCCATTGATTGACATGCAAGGAAAGATGAAAAGAACCCATAACTGTTGTGAGCTTGGAGATAAAGATATCGGTAGCGAAGTTATTCTTATGGGCTGGGTACAACGCCGAAGGGATCACGGCGGAGTTATTTTTATTGATTTAAGAGATAGAGAGGGGTTGACTCAGGTTGTTTTTAACCCTGAAGAGGAGAGCCGTGAAGTTCACGCAAAGGCACATACTTTAAGAAGTGAGTATGTAATCGGTGTAAAGGGCGTAGTGAATGCTCGTCCGGATGGGATGATTAATCGTAAAATGAAAACCGGAACAATAGAAATAATTGTATCGGAATTAAAAATACTAAACAGTGCCCAGACTCCACCGTTTATGATAGAGGACAGGGTTGATGCTTCTGATAATATTCGTTTGAAAAATCGGCATCTTGATTTAAGGCGACCCCATGTTCAAAAAAATATAATTGCACGTCATAAAACTTCAGTTGCTGTTCGGGAGTATCTTAACGATTTGGGCTTTTTGGATATTGAAACTCCAATTCTTACAAAGAGTACCCCTGAAGGTGCAAGGGATTATTTGGTTCCAAGCAGGGTAAATCCAGGTGAGTTTTATGCACTTCCCCAATCTCCGCAGCTTTTTAAGCAACTTCTTATGATTAGTGGTTTTGATAAATATTATCAGATTGTTCGCTGTTTTAGAGATGAGGATTTAAGAGCCGATCGTCAACCGGAGTTTACACAAATTGATATTGAGATGTCTTTTGCCGACGAAGAAGAGATAATGAAAACGGCTGAAGGACTTATTTGTAATGTATTTAAAAAGGTTAAAAATGTGGAACTTAAACAGCCGTTTCCACGCATGACATATGATACTGCCATAGATAAGTTCGGATTGGATAAACCTGATCTTCGCTTTGAACTTGAACTTAAAGATGTTTCAGATATTGTTGAAAAAACAGGCTTTAAAGTTTTTGCAAATGTGGCAAAAAAGGGTGGGCTTGTTAAAGCAATTAATGCAAAAGGCTGTATGGGTTTTTCCAGAAAAGTAATTGATGATCTTACTGAATTTGTTGCTATTTATAAAGCAAAAGGATTGGCATGGATAAAGGTAAAAGAAGACGGCTGGCAGTCACCGATTGCCAAGTTCTTTACCGATGAAGAAAAAAAAGCTTTGTCTGACCGTATTGGAATGGAAACAGGCGATCTTATATTTTTTGTTGCAGATACCCATAAAGTTGTGAACGAAGCTCTTGGTAATTTAAGAAATAAATTAGGCGAAATGCTGGATTTAATTGATAAAAATACATTTTGTTTTACATGGGTAACTCATTTTCCTTTATTGGAATACAATGAGGAAGGTAATCGCTATCAGGCTTTGCACCATCCTTTTACTTCACCATTAGATGAAGATTTTGATAAGCTTGATTCTGACCCGCTTTCAGTAAAATCAAGTCTTCCATACGAGATGTTATCCCATTTCCTAAAACCCAAAAGGCATCCTGTTTAATGACCGAGGCACCATCCGTGCCTTCAAAGGAACAGTTAATGGAGTTGTCGTTAAAAGTAATAGATCTTTAAAAGGTAATATGGATAATCTTTTAAACCGTGCAAAAGAAGAAATTTCTTATCTTGGAAATGGTATTATCAAAGCGGACAGCTTTATAAATCATCAGCTTTACCCCAATCTTATAACAGAGATGGGAACAAGGTTTGCCGAACTTTTTAAAGAAGCAACTGTTTGAGGGTGAGGCTCCAAGTCATACTAAAGGTGGAGTTGTTAAACTGTTTGTATCTTCCCAATATCTGAAAAGTACTGATCAAGTTCTTTTGATTGATGATTTTCTGGCCACAGGTTATACAGTAAAAGCTATGGTTGATCTTATTGCCCAAAGTGGGGCAACTCTTTGTGGCGTAGGGTGTGTTATTGAAAAGGTTTTTGAAGATGGAAGAAACTATTTACGGGATCTTAATGTACCAATTATAACTTTGGTAAAGATAGATCTTCAAGGGGAGCCCCCTCTTTGTTATTGTAAAAAATACCGTAAAATTTAAACAAGTTGTTCCCTTAACTCATCTGCTACACCCCGTGTAAGCTCTAATACTTTTGTTGCAAGGTTAAGTGGTAAAGATCCTGTTCCGCAACTTGGAGTTATCATGGTTTGGGACATAATTGTTTCCATGGTAAGTCCGATTTTTTCAAGTTGCAGTGCCTGTAGATTCCATTTTGTGAGCAATGATTTAACACTCTCTTTTTCAATGGTTTTAAGATTATCTGTTGGAACAATCCCCCATGCAAGCAGTCCGCCTTTTTCCATAAATTGTTTTATCTGTTCAGGGTAGAGTATAAATTTATCAAAAAACGAGTAAGCATCAAAGCTGATGATATCCACAGAAGATTCAAGTAGTATCGGCCACTCTGTATTTGCACAAACATGTATGCCGGCAAGACCACCTTCTGCATGAATTGTATCTATTATTTCATTCAACGCATCTTCTGCATCTTTCCGGGTTATGGTTATAAATGCTGATGTACCAAACCCTGCAAGTACGGGTTCGTCAAGAAAAATAAAGGTGGGACAATTAAATTTTGCAAATTGCTGAACCTGCCATTTTGCTTTCATAGCAAGATGTTTTATAGCCGCATCTTTAAGTTGATCGTTATAAAATATTGCACGTCCGTTCTGGTCAGTTACGCTTGTGCAGAAGGTAATGGGACCTGTAACTTGTCCTTTTATTGCAAATGGCATCTCTTTTTTTTCTAAAAGTTTGCAGGTTAGTATATTAATAAGTTCAAAAAAACCTTTTGCTGTTTCAGTTGTCATGGCAAATCTGGAGTTGGAAATATCTGTACCGGTTTCTGATAAAAGAAGATAATCTTCAAAAAAGCTTAAAAATTCCTGCTCAAAATTACTGCTTTCAGTATCTATGAAAATTTTTTCATCCTTTATTGTTATGCCGGGAAATCCCGGTAAAAATTGTGTCATCATCCCCTCTTCGCTATAAATAGGTAATTGAACCCATAGGGGAATTTCAGGCGTGCAAGAGAGCATAAGTTCTGTTGCTTTTCGATGATCTTTCATGGGAAGGCTTCCGATTAATGCCGGAAGGCAGTTTGTTTTTATTTTATTCATTTCTATTTTTCCTTTTATAAATTTTCAGGTGTAAAGGCAGTAATTTGATCAATACTGTCAACGTTTGCAAAAATCATTACAAGCCTATCAATGCCAAGGGCAATTCCAGCGGCATTTGGCATAAATTCAAGTGCTTTAAGAAATTTTTCAGGCATGGGATATAAGTTTTTATTCTCAGATTTCATTAATGAGAGTTCTTTTTCAAAACGTGTTCTTTGCTCTATGGGATCAGTAAGCTCGGTAAAAGCGTTGCAAAGTTCCATGCCTGATATATAAAGTTCAAATCTTTCTGCAAGGGATTTGTCAGATGGCTTTAGTCTGGCAAGTGCTCCCTTTTCAGCCGGATAGTCATAAATAAAAACCGGAGTGTTAAGACCTAAATTGGGTTCTATTTCAAATCCCATGATTTCATCAAAAGTACCATTGTTAATTGCATCTTGCATAGAAATTGAAGTATATTTATTAAATGCCTCTGCAACAGTAATTTTCTCCCATAATTTACTGATATCTATATTATTGCCCTGATAGTGTAAAATATTATTACAGCAAATAGCTTTTGCTGTAAATTTTATAAGTGCTTCACACTGGTTCATCAGATCAAGATATGTACTTTTTGTTCTATACCACTCAAGCATGGTCATTTCAGGAAGATGCTTTTTTCCTCTTTCATTGTTTCTAAAACATTTGCATATTTGAAAAATTTTATTATGCCCGGCACAAAGAAGTCGTTTCATGCACAGTTCCGGTGATGTTTGGAGATACCATGACCCGGATGTTACTGGATCAATATAAGCTTCGGGTGCAAGGGTTGGAATTCTTATTGGCGTTTCAACCTCAAGATAGTTATCTTTGATAAAAAAATTACGAACAGCTTGAATTATAGATGCTCTGAGGTATAGATTTTTATTTATGACTAACTCCTTTTTTTATCAGTGCGTATTAAGAGTTCACTATGTATTTATATGAAAGTAGGGGCAAACCCTTGTGGTTACCCAATAAGCATGTGCCTAACTTTCATATTTTGTTGTGGTGGCAATCCACCATGTTAGTTATATGAAAGTCCATAGAAAAGTTATATTGCAAAGACTTTCATTTTTTGTTGTGGCGTACTATTCGCCGTGGCTGTTTATAGGGAGCTCATCTAGAGATATACTCATCCGATAATCTGTCTTGCAAGATAACCATATCAAAACTATTTTTTGCACAAGCTTTTTTATACCACGCCATACCTTGATCGTAACATGCGGAACACGCATTAATTGGTATATGCACTGCGTATATACGTTTGCCGGTTGTTGCATAAGAATCAATGCAGAATGAGCCACCGCAATCTTTACACACACGGATTGTTTCGTCCTGGCTTTCACGAATCATATCGGTGTCGTAAAAAATATCATGTTTTCT
>NBLS01000016.1:0-13622 GCA_002084385.1 Desulfobacteraceae bacterium 4572_19 | reverse complement strand
TTAATGATTTTCGGTTTTTCCAGTTTGAAAGAGATGTTTCACATATACGTTTTATTATATCTGTTATTTGCTTTGTCTGTTTAATTCTTTCAGGGTTGTAATCGGGTTCCATAACGTGACTGTAATCAAGTCCGGCCATGGCAAGAATAATACCTACATTAACATAGGGAAGAGCTCCTTCAATGGAGTATCCTCCTTCGAGTACTGCTAATGTCCGGTTTAAATTCGTCAAGGATTGGAAGTACTACATTTCTTATGGTGTAAAGATAACCTTCAGGTGATGTTCCCGGGGGTAAGGGAATATTTATAGTTGTTCCAAAAGCATTAGGACCACCTTGTTCATCCGGAAAACCTGTTCCGGGGTAAAGGGTACGACCATCTTGATGAATTGAGATAAAAAGAGTATTTGGATCATGCCAGTAAATATCGCTTGTTCCATCTCCGTGATGGCAGTCGGTGTCAATAATAGCCACTTTGCCTACATTGTATTTTGCACGCAGATACTCTATCATTATGGCTTCAATGTTAATATGGCAAAAACCCCTGCCACCATGTGCAAACCTCATGGCATGATGCCCCGGTGGACGCACAAGGGCAAAGCCTTTATCAATCTTTTTTTCCAGAACTGCCTTGCCGATGGTTTTTGCACCACCTCCACTTATAAGGTGTGATCTTGTGGCAATTGCTTTTTCATTGGGGATACAAAAATGGACACGCTGAATATCTTCAGGGGTAACCATTTCGGGTTTAAGCTCAGAAATTCCGTTTATATCAAAAAGACCCTCTTCTTGCACCTGATCTCTGGTGTATAAAAGACGTTCTTTTCTTTCAGGATGGGTGGGGCTGATTTCCCAGTCAAATGCTGGAAAAAAGACAAGACCTGTTTTATTTTTGGCTTTTATCATTTTTTATCCGGCTCCTGTATATAAGATTTATATCCGTGTATAAGTCCAGGTTTAGCCTGAATTTTTATTCGAATGTTTTTTCCCATTTGTGCAGAGTCTTTTACAATATCAAATGTTTGTGACTCTATAACCTCTGCCTGAAAATTATCAGATGAAGAACCGTTTATTAAGGTTTTATGCAGTAACAGGCTGTAAGCTGTTTCAAGTGCATCTTCTTCTGAATAGATTCCTGTAATCTTCTCTTTATAATCTTCTTCTGGTGATGTTATAAATCCTAACTCTGTATCAGCAATAAGGCTTACTTCGCAGGTGGTTCTTGCAAGGGCAGCTCCCGTTGCATTTGCCGTTCCCCAGTTGGGTAAAACGACTGTTTCTATACCTGAAATATCCTGAAGCATCTCTGCAAAGTATGGTGCAGGTCCCCCCATAATAAGAATTTTCATGGGTGTTATTTTATAGCTGTCAAGGAACTCATGCACCGTATAAACAGGTTTGCTATTCATTTTTTTAATAATAGTAAATATTTCATGAATTATTGAGTTACAGGCTTGATTAAAGATCATTTCAGAGGCTTCGATAATAGAAACGTTAAGTGTGTCGGCAATTGGCTGTATTCCTAAAATAGCATTTTCCCTGTTACCTTGATCCATAATATTTAGAACAGAAAGTGCATCCGTTGTTGTCGGATGTTTTCCTCCAAAAGCCATGGCAGGACCTTTACGTTCGGGACCGATTATAAGTTCACCTTTTACTACTTTAACATAACTGTCCCCACCAATTCCTATGGATTTATTTTGAAGTGAACGGATAAGGGTTTTATAACCGCCATGTTTTATGCCTACAGGTTCTAAGACAGGCGTTTTATCTATGAGTATTGATATATCTGTTGTGGTGCCTCCAATATCTATAACGACAACATCTTGTTTTTCTGGAGCAAATGCAATGGAACCCATTGCACTTGCGGCAGGACCTGAAAGAACAGACTGCCCCGGAAAATCCATTGATGATGCAAGATTCATTGTCCCCCCGTCTGCTTTAAGGATGTGTATTGGAATGGAAAGTCCCTTTGCGGCAAGAGATTTTTGTACTGCTTCAAAAAATAGCTTGTGAAGTTTATATACTATTGCATTAAGGCGAGTTGTGGCTATACGGCGTGGAAAATTTAAATTGCCTGAAATAGTATGTCCCATAAAAACTTTTTCAAATGAATTTTCCAGCATATTAGCTATATTAATTTCATGGGCAGGATTTCGTGGTGAAAATTTTCCGATTACACCTACATATTTAACACCATCTTTTTTTAATAGAGTAATTATTTTTTTTATCTGACTTATATTAATTGGCTCAACTTCTCGTCCACGGTGATCAATGGAACCTGATACTGCATAGTAATGTTCACCTTGCCGAAAAGCTTCCGGATCTATTCCCGGACCACTTATTACTATTAAGCCTGTTTCCGGATGGTTTTGGCTTTGCACAACAGCATTTGTGGTAAGTGTTGTGCTAAGTACTATCCGTTTTATATCTTCTTTGGTTACGCTTTCTTTGGATATTTTTTCTTCGGCGATTTTTTCAGGGATAGTTTTTCTGTCTATTTTTTTTAGAATTTTTTCAAGTCCGCTCAGAACAGTGTTAAAAAGATCTGACTGGAGGGTTTCCTACATCTAAGCCAATAATCATGGTATTATCCAATTTTTAATATTATGTTTTTGGTTTGTGTTGAAGAAAATGCAAGTTTTTATATGCAAGTTTTTTAAAAAGATGTATGTATAGACCATTACATAAATAATTTCACTTCGTTGTACACTCATCTTAAGTATTACAACAGTGCCTTATATTCGCTTACAGAAAATTATATTAATTTATTACGTAGGTTCTGATTGTGAATTATGAGTGAAAAAAAAGAAACAATTTTATTTGTCGATGATGAGCAGAGCATTCTTGAGATATCAGAAGATTATTTTCTTCGTAAAGGGTATAAGGTTTTAACTGCAGAAAATGGAGTGGAAGCTGTTGAAATTCTGAAAAATAATAAAATTGATTGTTGCTTTACTGATCTTAATATGCCGTCAATGGATAATATTATTAAAACTCTTAAAAATGGAGTTGTTGATTTTCTGATTAAGCCAATAAATCTTAAAAATATGGAAGTTTGCGTTAAGCGTGTAATGAGAGAACGTAAGCTTTTTGTGGAAAATATTATTTTAAGTAAAGAGTTGGAAGGTAAGGCTAAGATTGAGGAGTTAAATCGTGAATTACTCTATAAAGTTGAAGAGTTGAATGCCCTTATTAATGAGCTTAATATTCTTAATAAAATAATGGAAGGTTTTACTTCTGTTAACTCAGGTGAGGAGATGTTTCGGCATCTTGTAACAATGGGAGTTCAAGTTGTTCAGGCAGAAGAAATGAGATTTTATTTAATAAATGAAGAGATGGAATGCCCCTATGAGGTTGCTTTTGCTTTTGATGATCAGGTTGTAGTGGATTTAGATGGAGGGGTGGAAATAAAAGAAGCTGATTTTGTGCGTGGAGTACAGGAACTCGTAAATTTGTTGAAATGGACCTTTATTATCTTTCGTTTATTGCTCAAAGGGCGGCTTATGCTATTGAAAATATAGCTCTTTACGAAAATATTTACGAAAATCTTTTTTCGACTCTTTATGCATTTGTAGCAGCATTAGAGGCAAAAGATTCATATACGGAACAGCACTCTAACAGGGTTGCAGAACTTTCTATTATGATTGGTCGTGAATTTGGATGTAGTACCGAAGAGTTAGAAATACTAAATTTTGCCGGACGATTGCATGATATTGGTAAGATTGGTATAAGAGATGATATTTTGCTTAAACAAGGAAAGCTTACAGATGAGGAGTTTGCAGAAATAAAAAAACATCCGGTTATAGGGGCTAATATCGTAAGTCAATTAGGGTTGTGGAATCGTGAAAGAAAAATTATAAAGCATCATCATGAACGGTTTGATGGACAGGGATACCCGGATGGTTTGTTATCAGATGATATACCATTGCTTGCCAGAATTTTATCTGTTGCAGATTCTTACGATGCAATGGCATCAGATCGTGCATATAGAAAAAAAATGGATAGTAAAAAGATTATTTCAATTATAAAAGATTGTTCTGGAACTCAATTTGATCCTGAAATAGTTGATGTGTTTTTAAAAATATTTGAGTCGGGGAAGATACAAGATGTGTAGCTATTTGTAAAATTTAAATAACTTGCTATGGACTTTCATATAAAAAAGAATAAAAACACTATTCTTTAGCTTTACTTTTTATTATGTAAGTGGTATATTGCTCTAATGTATGTGGAGTTGGTGTTTAATTATGACTGAAAGGAGATGCTTTTATGTCAGTTGACCAAAACAGTGAGAGAAGAGGGCGTAACAGGGTTGGCTTTCAAACAGAAATTTCTTTAAAGGTAGGTACTTCCGAAATTATAGGGAAAGGTAATATTGTTGATTTAAGCCTTAACGGAGTTTTTATTAGTACAAATGAAGATGTTCTAATCGGGGAAAAATGTAAAGTTAATATTGTTTTAACAGGAACTGTTGACGGTATTTCCTTGAATATGAGTGGACGTGTTATCAGAAGAAAAGAAACGGGAGTCGCAGTTGTTTTTGACTCTATGGATGTTGATACATTTACTCATTTAAAAAATATTGTACGTTATAATAGCGATAATCCTGATGAAGTTTTTGCAGGTCGTATTCAAAAATAGGGGATAGGGTAGTGGATGCAAAATTAATTAATCCTTTTGTTAATGCAACTACCAACGTTCTTGAGACGATGGCATTTGTCAGGCCGGTAGCCGGAAAACCGTTTTTGAAGAAAAATGATGTAGCACAGGGAGATGTAACTGGTGTTATTGGTATTACGGGTGCTAAAAATGGAACGGTTGCTGTTACTTTTGATCAGGGAGCAATTCTAAAAATTGTTTCAAATATGTTTAATGAAGAGATGAAGGAAGTAAATGCTGAAATTGCTGATGCTGTTGGAGAATTAACTAATATGATATCTGGTCAGGCAAGAAGAGAATTAGAGAAAATTGGTAAAATTTTTAATGCGGCAATTCCTTCTGTTATAACCGGTAAACAACACTCAATTATTCACTATACAAACGGTCCTAAAATTGCTATACCTTTTTCAATAAATGAGGGGAAATTTGTAATTGAGGTTTGTATGGAGACATAATTTTATTGTAAGCATTCACAATCTTCATATAAGTAGCTTATCATAATATTAGGGCAACTATTATGTAATAAGCTGTTTATGTGAATATAAGGCACTTGTGAACAGTTACATTTTATTGTTATTTGTGAGCAATTATGTTTTTTTATTGAAAATAAATTAAATTATTGAAAAAAAGATTTTGAAAAATAGTTTTTTTGTAGTATGTATTAAAATATTGAGTCGGATTTGCGTAGGTTGTTGCTATATTAGGGTGAACCCTTAAATAGGAGGAGGGAGATAATAATGGATACGTCCATTAAAATATTGGTAGTAGATGATTTCGCTACAATGCGTCGTATCATGAAAAACATATTGAAGCAGTTGGGATTTTCTAAAATAATCGAGGCGGATGACGGTACAACTGCATTTGATGAGCTTGAAAAAGGTACTTTTGATCTGATTATTTCAGATTGGAATATGCCTAAAATGTCGGGCATTGATTTGTTAAGAAAGGTTCGTAGCGGTGGTACACATCAAAAGGTTCCTTTTTTAATGGTAACAGCTGAGGCTCAGAAGCATAATGTTATAGAAGCTGTTCAGGCAGGAGTATCTAACTATGTGGTGAAACCTTTTACAGCTGATGCTATTTTGGAAAAACTTCAGAAAATTATTAAATAGTGTCTTATAGACTGTCACATAATTAATTTCACTGTGTTGTACGCTTGTTGCAGTATTACATACGGTTTCTTCGTTACGTCTTGTGAAATTAATTATCTGACAGTCTATATAAGTTGTCACATAATTAATTTCACTTCGTTGTACGCTCTGTAGTATTTCATGTGGATTGTTAGTTAAAGTACATTGTCAGTAGAGATTATAATGATATATCAAGTATGCTTGGTGGAGAAAATTTGTCGAAGCCTCGAAAAGAGGACTTTATGCAGGAGTTAGCTGGTCAGTCCATGTCAGTATCATTTAATTATCAAGATGCTGTTATTGATGGGATTGTCGGTAAAAGCACTAAGATTCTTAGTGTTTTGAAAAGAATTCAAAAGGTGGCATCGTCAACAAGTACTGTCCTTGTTACAGGAGAAAGTGGCACAGGTAAGGAATTGATTGCACAGGCTATCCATTCAAACAGTCCAAGATGTAACGCTCCCATAGTAGTGATAAATTGTGGTGCCATACCTGGTGAACTTCTTGAAAGTGAACTTTTTGGGCATGAAAAAGGTGCCTTTACCGGAGCCCATCGTGCTCGTATGGGTAGGTTAGAGATGGCGAATGGTGGGACAGTTTTTCTTGATGAAATAGGTGATATGAGTCCTGACCTTCAAGTAAAATTGCTTCGGGCTGTTCAAGAACAGTGTTTTGAGCGTGTTGGTAGTACAAGTAGTACAAAGGTAGATATCCGTATTATATCAGCAACAAATAAGGATTTGAAATTATCGGTGGGTAAAGGTAAATTTCGTGAAGATTTGTTTTATAGATTAAATGTTATTCCAATTCATGTTCCACCGTTAAGAGAACGTACTGTGGACATTCCTCTTTTGGTTTCTTATTTTATTGATAGATTATCGGAAAGAAACGGGCAGGAAAAGAAAAAAGTTTCGGAAGAAGCCGTGGCGTGTTTAATGGCATATAGTTGGCCTGGAAATATTCGGGAACTTGAAAATTTAATGGAAAGATTGCTGGTGCTCGTGGATGATGATTTAATTGTGGTAGGAGATCTCCCCGGATATATTCAAGATGGAAAAACATTAAGAAATAAAGACTTTGCAGGGGATATTCTTGAAGAGGGGCTTGGTTTTAATGAAGCTGTAGAGAGACATCAAAAAAGTTTGATTATCGAAGCTTTGAACCGAACAAACTGGGTAAAAGCCAAAGCCGCAGAGTTGTTACAGATTAATAGGACCACGTTGGTTGAAAAAATAAAAAAGATGAAAATTGAGCAACAGGAAATAGCTGAATATGGATAGCTTATGGTAGGTATTTCCAATCATCTTGCTAAAACAGTTTTTCCAGGGACTTTCATATAACTTGCCATGGCTGATAGTATGTCGCAATGAAAAGACGAAAGTTTTTATAGTATAGCTTTTTCAAGAATTTTCACATAAATAGTGCTTGGTAGAATCCCTTCTTGTCACCAAATTTTGCATAAAATAGGCATATTCCTTTTGAGATTTCTTTGTTTGGCATGTAAATTGCTTTGATAATTATTATTGATAGTTTGGAGAGGAAATAAATATAATTAATTATCATTGATAATTTGCACCCGAAAGGAGTCAGGTGATGAAAATTACCGGTTTTTCTATGAAAAAAAGAGACAATATTTTATCTTTATGTGTTACCATATGTTTTGTTATATTTTTAAATTCATATGATGTATGGGCAACGACAGAAGCTGTTGTGGAGGAAGTAATACTTAATACTTCACCTTCGTCAATAAGAATAAAATTAAATATTGAAGCCCCATATAAAGTAATTCAAGTGGATGATCGAGAAATTTTGATTGCATTTAAAGATGCATGGATTGGGGAAACAATTGAGTATCTTGGTGATCAAAATTCGATAATTAACAGAGTGAATGGTGAGATGCTCGCAGGCGATGTTGCGGCATTTGTGATTAATACAAAAGCTGATATAAAAAGTGTTAAAACTAATTGGATAGATAGTGTACAAACTTTGAGTGTAGTTATTGACGGTTCCGTCAGAAATAAATCACCTGAAAAAAAAACGAGGGTAGTAATAGAGGAACCCAAAGTTGCAGTTGAAGCAAAAAAGAGTGTGCCTGCTGTAAATAATCGTCCAAAGGTAAAAGGACGTTTTGAAAAGCCTTCCCCTATAATGCCAAATAGAATTTCGCAAAACCGGATTTCACAAAAACTTTCTCCAACTTTACATACTGTAGAACCTGTGAAAATGGGTGAGTTTTCCGGAACTACGGCAGATATATTAGTAAAGATGACAGAGGATAGATGTTCTTCTTCAAGAATATTTAAAAAAGCTCTGGAGTTAAGTAAAAAAGAAAAATGGCAGAAAGCATTTTCGATGTTAGACGATTATATTGTGGAAAAACCTTCTGCACAATGTCTTGAGCTTTCTTATTTTTTGCGTGCATATAACTATTATAGATGGAGTGTAAAACAAAATAATGGTGTTGATCTTTTAAAAGGGACAGATTTGCTACAACAGGCAATAACTTTATTCCCGGAATCACCTTATTTGCCATATGCATTTGCATCCCTTGGTCAGTTATATCTTGCTATGAAAAATCAGCCCCAGGCCGTAGGATATTTTAGTTTTGTTCTCGATAGTTATAAAAAATATCCAGGAAAACCTGAGCTTTTGTATGAAATCGGGCGTATATATGCTGATAATGAAAAGTTAAAGGACGCTATTGTTAAACTTGATGAGGTAATTAAATATTATCCTGAAAGTTCTGTTTTTCAAAATAGCAGGATAAAGTATGGAGAGGTATTATTTAAACAGAAACAATTTATCAAGGCACTTAAAGTTCTTTCGGATGTTGTGCAGAAAGATCCACAAAAAATTTATGAGAAGCCGGATTTATTGTTATGTATGGGTAACGCTTATTATGAATTAGGTGATCATAAGGAAGCCAGAAAAACTCTTTTAAAAGTTTATAATCTTTTTCCGGATCTTAAGAAAAATGATATTATTTTAACTAAAATCGGAGATTCATATGCAGGTGGAAGACATACTGATAAAGCCATTGCGATATACAGACTTGTAACCAAACAATATCCTGATACCGAAGGATTTATCATAAGTTCCATGAGGTTAGCAGATATTTATGAAGACAGGGCAGAAAAAGAAAAACTGTATAATATGATTATTAAGGATTATCCTAAAAACCCTTTGGCTCATATGTCAATGATGAGAATGGCCGGGTTGCAGTTTGATGAAGGTGAGTTTAAAAAAGCTATTACAACTGTTGAAAAATTACTTACAATGCAGCCGGGTGCTTTAAAATACGATGCTCTTGTGTTGATGAGTAAATCTTATATGGCACTTTATGATAGATATTTTAAGGATGATGATTATCCTGCTGTATTGACAAATTATGAAGTACATAAAAGACGGCTTGATCTTTTTGAAAATAAAAAAATATTATTACTTGTTGGAAAATCATATTTAAAAGCTCACTTGTTTGAACAAGCGTTTGATAGACTTATGATAACTTATAAACTGTATGAACAAGGAGAAAAAAGACCGCCGGATTTAATTTATAATCTTGCAATGGCAATGTATGAGTTAAATAGACATGATGAAGCTTTAAATATGTTTAAGCATTATGTTCGCAAATTTCCAAAAGGTCCTGATGTTGCTAACGCATATTTTTATATGGGGAAGGTTCGTTTGGCAGTAAATCAATATGAAAAAGCGATTAAAAATTTTAAGCTTGCATTTAAGCGAAGTAATGATAAAAAGCAGAAAGCAGATATTCTTATGGACGAAGCTGATGGATATATTGGAATGAGAGAATATAAAAAAGCGGTTCAAGAATTGATTAATTCAATAGATCTTCTTGCTTCGGAGCCTGAAAAATACAAGAAAGGAATTTTTAAGGCATATAAGAATATGGGTGATGCTTATTTAGCATATAATGCATATGTAAAGGCTGCACAAGCTTTCTCTACGGCAGTTGGATATGCCGACCCCGTCGAAACTGCTGCTAATATGCAGTTTTTAACAGGAGATGCTTACGAAAAAGGAGATATTCTCGAAAAGGCTGTGGCAGCGTTTAACGAGGTTGTTTCAACAGGAGATTCCTTTTGGGGTGCGATTGCAAGAGAAAGATTGCGAAGTATTGAACTTTCCGAAAAATTGAGTAAAACGTAAGTAATTACAAGCACCTCATATTTGCAGATTCAGTTCCTCACATATAGGAATCATTATTATGTGAGGAACTGAATCTGCAAATATGAGGCACTTGTGAATGCTTATACTATTTGTGATGGTATGGATTACTAAAACGTTATTTTTTGTTGTGACGTATTGACTAACATGGCAAAGTATTAAAAATATAAAAAATTATGGCTTTTAAAAAAAATATCTTACTTGTTGAACATGATCATAAACAAAGGACTGTTATTTGTGGAGTCTTGGAAGAGTGGGGATATTTTGTAACCACTGCATTTGACGGTGCTGATGCATTACAAAAAACAGAATCGGGGTTGTTTCCGTTTGTTATAGTTGATTTTGAAATGCCCGGGTTTTCAGGTATTGATTTTTTAAAACAGGTAAAAGCTATTAATGAAAATATAGACGTACTGTTTCTTGCCTCTAATGTTCAGGTGGAAGATGCTGTTGAGGTTATGAAGGAAGGTGCATTTGATTTTGCCTTAAAACCTATAGATAACGAGCAGTTAAAGTTATTTGCAGAGTTGGTATTTGCAAAGAAAACAATTAAAGACGCTAATAATAAACCAGCTGATGTTAAAGTAAATGGCAAGGATGGTATTTTGCCAGAAACCGAGGTGGTTGGTTCCTTTAAAATTATCACTAAAAACCAAACTATGCTTCGATTGTTAGATCTTGTGGGGAGAGTTGCTGCAAGTAGTGCAACTGTATTAATTCAGGGTGAAAGCGGAACCGGTAAAGAGTTGTTTGCCAGTTTTCTTCATAGAAGTAGCGGACGGAAAGGACCTTTTATTGCAGTAAATTGTGCGGCACTTCCTGAAGCTTTATTGGAAAGTGAGTTGTTCGGTCATGAGAAGGGTGCATTTACAGGTGCTGTGGCAAGAAAAATTGGAAAATTTGAAATGGCTCATGGCGGGACAATCCTGTTGATGTAAGAATTGTGGCTACAACTAATAGAGATGTTCAAAAACAGGTAGAAAAAAAAGAGTTTAGAGAAGATCTCTATTATCGACTAAGTACCATTCCTGTTAAAATTCCTGCCCTTAGAAATCGAAAAGATGATATACAGTTACTTTCAACCCATTTTATAAAAAAATATAATATTCTTGACGGTCGTAATGTCAAAGGTTTGACAAAATCAGCTCTTTCACAGCTTGAAAGTTTTGAATTTAGTGGAAATGTGAGGGAGCTTGAAAATATTATTCAAAGAGCAATACTGCTTTCTGACGGTGTAACAATTAAAGAAAATGATCTTTTTCTGGAAAATAGTTTGGGTGAAGATATGAGGTTTTCACCTTCTGTTCCGGTGGTTGCAGGTTCTGAAGAGTTGGCAAATGCAGTTGAGCATAAAGAAAATTCGTTTGATTTTATACCGGGTCCTTTAAAAGAGATGGAAGAAAAAATGATTTTTCGTACTCTTGATAAAACTGCCGGTAACCGTACAAGAGCAGCTCAAATACTTGGTATTAGTGTGCGTACTCTCCGAAATAAATTAAATGAATATAAGGAAAAAGCGTAAGAGTGTATGGTATGATAATACACCATAACAAAATATGTAACCGTTCACGATCAAGAAATGTGATTTTTCGGTAATCTCACATTTGTAAGCGTTTACAAGTGCCTTATATTCGCATAAACAGCTTGCTATATAATAGTTGTCCTATATATGACAAGCTGTTTATGCGAAGATGAGGTGCTTGTGAACGCTTACCAAAATATGAAAGTTAGGCACATGCTTATTGGGCAACCACAAGGGTTTTGCCCCTACTTTCATATAACTTGTCACGGCGAATAGTACGTTACAACAAAAAATGAAAGTCTTTATAATACAGTTTTTTCATGGACTTTCATATAAAAACCTCCCCACTGTTTATTCATAAATAATTATAGTTCACTATTATGTGTAAAATTATTTACCATGCTGAAAGTATTGAAAAATCATGGTGTTTTGTTTGTGAATGGTTTCCTTTCTGTAGTAATGTTTTATTAGGCATGTTTATTGCTTTTCTAATAATTAGCATTAAATAATTAAAATTATATTACAAAGAAAGGAGGTATTTGGTGGATAATTCTCGTGTTTTTGATAAAACCTATCAAATTATTTCAAAAGCTCTCGATATTTCAGCAAGAAGGCATAATCTTATAACAAGTAATATTGCTAATGTAGATACGATTGGTTATAAGCCAAGTGATCTTAATTTTCAAAAAACTTTAGATAAGATGTTGACGGTTCCCAAAGAGACTGTTTCACGTACGCACTCTAAACATTTTTCAGGTATAGATCCTTTACGTATTAATATGAATGGGACTATTAATGAGGATGTTGATATATTTCATCTAGATTCTGTTAATATTGATACCGAGATGAGTAACCTTGTTGAAAATAATATTAAATTTCGCAGTACAACCGAGATGCTTTTAAGAAAAATGGGTCTCTTAAAACACACAATTAAGGAAGGGGGACGGTAAATGGATTTTATTCAGTCTTTAAAAATAAGCGGTACAGGATTAAGTGCTAATCGTACTAAAATGAATGTGATTGCTGAAAACCTTGCAAATGTGGATACCACAAGAACTGAAGATGGTGGTCCATATAGACGAAAAATGGTGGTTTATGAAGGAAAACAGCTTAAAGATTTTAAAAGTACTTTAGAGCAGGAAAAGAAGGATGCACAAAATAGTGGAATTGATGAAAAAAAATTTGATGAAAGTTTGAAAATCAAGTTTTCTTCCGGAAAACCCAAAGAAACATACACGGGTGTTGAAGTAACAGATATTGTTCAATCCCAGGAAGATTTTATACTTGTTTATAATCCGGCACATCCAGACGCAGATCCTCTAACAGGGTATGTTGCCATGCCTAATGTTGATCATTTAACTGAGATAGCGGATATGATGGTTGCAAAGCGAGCATATGATGCAAACGTTACTGCCCTTTCAAATACTAAGGGAATGATAATGAAAGCACTTGAAATTGGCAAGTAGCAGGTATATATAAACATAGATGATTTTAAGAAATTAAGGTGATGGAGGAAGTATGAATGGAATAAGTAGTGTAGGAAACAGGGTGTCTTTAGCACAGATTCAACCTCCAGGCAGGGTCGCAACCGGTGAAAAAGGTTTTTATGATAGATTGAAAACAGCTGTAAAAGATGTAAATAATCGGCAAATTATAGCGGATGAATCTACACAGCAAGTTATTCAAGGAAAACTTGGTATTCATGAGGGTATGTTAAAAATTCAGGAAGCAGATATTTCACTTAGACTTCTTATCCAGGTGCGTGGTAAAGCCATGGAAGCATATAAAGAGATTATAAAAATGCCGATTTAAGAACTTGCTATAGTGAATATTACATTATAGATAGTTATGTAACTTGCCACAACAAAAAATGAGAGTCTCTATAATACAGTTTTTTATGGACTTTTATATAAGGGAGGTGGAAAAAAATAATTATCCATTTTGTTTGTCTTTTTGCTCGTCTTTTGCGTTGTGATAACAGGAACATAGCACACTATGTACTTGTCATCACGTCTTGAAGACGAACAAAAAGCCTGCACAAAATTTGAATAATTATTTTTTTCCAACTCCCTAAGTAACCGTTCACAAGTAAATTTGGTGGATATTATGAACAAGGTATTTGAACAG
>NBLS01000015.1 GCA_002084385.1 Desulfobacteraceae bacterium 4572_19 | reverse complement strand
GGAATACTTGATAGCACTTACTTTCTTCAAAGGTTATTATCATTTGTTACAACGTTTAAGATAATAACTTTTTTTATATATATTAGCCCTGTTTCGCTTTATTGTGATTCAGGGCTTTTTTTTTGATGGGCATTTCACGTATCGCGTTTAAAAATAGAAGTTATTTTGGTGAGTCCTTAACCTTTTCTACCGTCAAGAAGTCTTCGTACTTGGTTTCGTTCTGCTATTGCAATTCTTAATTTATTCTTTATTATTTCTTTTTTATAAATTGGGGTGTTCTCAAGTTTATTTTCGAGGTGTTCAACTTGTTTAATAAGAGTATATAGATCTTTTGCTATCATTTGGATTGTCATATTTGATTCCACATATGAGGTCTATAGTTATTATGTACTGGAGTACCGGATTAACAGAAGTAGTTATCATTTCCTTCCAAGAACTTTTATCCAACTTACAAGGGTGAATAGTTTACCACACTAAAAAATGTAAGTCTTTATAACATGGCTTTTTTATGGACTTTCATAAATAACTATTTGTCATATTAGTTATTTTGTCTTTCAGGATTTGTTAAAACATGAGGTTAATGGCGGAGAAAGAGAGATTCGAACTCTCGATAGAGCTATCAACCCTATACTCGCTTAGCAGGCGAGCGCCTTCAGCCTCTCGGCCATTTCTCCGTTTTGTTATGGCGGAGGAGGTAGGATTTGAACCCACGGAGCTGTGACACTCAACGGTTTTCAAGACCGCCGCCTTAAGCCACTCGGCCACTCCTCCGAATCATTGGAGGTTGTATATATGTGATTTAGTATAAAGTCAATAGTTTTTATTGCTGTTATGTATTTTTTTTAGTGGATAAAAAAATATATAAAATATACTCACAACTTGTTGACAGATATCTGTTGACAAAGTAAGTTACTGGTTTAGGGTTTTGAGTAACCCCTTAATATTGACAACAAATTAATAGGAGTTTGTTATGAAGCAGAAATATATTCTTGAGAAAAAAATAAATGATGGCAAGTACACTTTAAAGGAATTTGGAGAATTAAGTCCTGGAATCTTCACAATGATGTGTACTGAACAGTATAATGCAAAAGCTTTAGACGAGGCGATGGGACAAGAATTAAATCAATTTTTTGATGTATTGCGTACAAATAATATTTTCCCGCCTTTGTATCTTGCAAATAAGTTGTTTGAAGCTGCTATCGGGCTTAAAGATGCAAAAGAAGATGAGACTATTGAGGTGCTATTTAATGATCTTGAATCCATCTCAAAGGAAGAAGAGTTATCAGAGTTAGAATTAAAATCAATAGAAGCAGAAGGTGATGATGAAAATGATGATGTGTTAGCCGGACTGTTTAACGATGAATCGGAAGAGTCTGATAGCACGAATGCCGCCATTAATGTTGATGTTATTGCTGGTAGTAGTAGTAGCATGAAAATTGGCACAAATATAAAGGCTGATGCAGGTGCTAATCTTAATGCCGATATTGATATAAGTATAGATGTTGATACGAAGATAAATACGGACATTGATACGAATATAAATATGGATGCTGATAAAAAATGAAACAAATAATAAAACAGATTATTTTGCACTCTGCAAAAAAAGCTCTTGAAAATGGGGAGTTAAATTCATCTCGATTTCAAGAGCCTGAATTAGAAGAGCCTAAAAATGAGTTACATGGGGATTTTTCTACAAATTTTTCTATGGTTTCGGCAAAATTGCAAAAAATGGCTCCAAGAAAAATAGCAGAAATAATCATTAATAATATTTTTGATCCGGCAGGTATTATTGTAAAAACAGAAATAGCCGGACCAGGGTTTATAAATTTCTTTATAGATGATTCTGCATGGTATCCGACTCTCCATAATGTTCATGAAGATGGTGCAAAATATGGTTCATCTTCCATGGGTAAAGGAAAAAAAATTCAGGTGGAATTTGTAAGTGCAAATCCTACAGGTCCACTTCATGTTGGTCATGGAAGGGGTGCAGCTGTAGGCGATAGTGTGGCTAATATTCTTGCGTTTAGTGGATTTGAAGTTCAAAGAGAGTATTATATAAATGATTCAGGAAGACAGATACGTACCCTTGGAAAGTCTGTTTATCTGCGTCTTATGCAATTGCTTGAAAAAGAGTCAGAGCCAGAAACAGATACGAAGATTGCCCCTGTTGAGGTGGTTTGCAAAAAAATGGAGAAAAAAGAAATCGACTTTCCTAAAGAGTGTTATCAAGGTGATTATATTCGTGATATTGCCAAAAAAATACAAACTGATAAAGGAGATGAAATTTCCGAAGAGTCTGAAGAGAATGCCATTGCTATTTGTGCAAGATATGCAGCGACAACTATTTTAGATGGTATTCGTTCTGATCTTGAGACCTTTGGAGTTATTTTTGATAATTGGTTTAGTGAGCAAACTCTTTATGATTCGGGGAAAGTTGCATCTGTAATAGAGGATTTTAAAAAAAGAGGTGTTATTTACGAAAGTGATGGTGCATGGTGGTTTAAGACCGAGAAGTTTGGAGACGATAAAGACAGGGTTGTTATTCGGAGTAATGGTCAAACAACATATTTTGCGTCTGATATTGCATATCATCAGGAAAAATTTAGCAGGGGATTTAATAGGGTTATAGATGTTTGGGGGGCTGATCATCACGGGTATATTTCGAGAATGAATGCGTCTATTGAAGCCTCTGGTGAAACCGCTGGTGAAGCATCGGAAAAAGCATCCGGAAAAAATAAAAAATCATTTGATGTAATATTGGTACAGTTAGTAAATCTCTTAAGGGGGGGGAAACCTGTCGCAATGTCAACAAGATCAGGTGAATTTGTAACACTTGATCAGGTTGTAAAAGAGGTCGGTAAGGATGCCGCACGGTTTATTTTTCTTGCACGGCATTACGAAAGTAGTTTGGATTTTGATTTAGAGCTTGCAAAGAAAAAAAGTAACGATAATCCTGTATATTACGTTCAATATGTTCATGCTAGAATTGCAAGTATTGCACGTAAAGGTCAGAGTGAAAGGGGAATTGAAATTCCTGAGTGGAATACTGATATGGTATCTAAACTCAAAGAAAAAGAGGAGGTCGGTTTAATAAAACTTCTTGCCAGATATCCTGAAATAGTTAAGTTTGCTGCAATACATATGGAACCGCACAGGATAACCTATTATCTTATGAATCTTGCATCTGCTTTTCATTCATACTACAATAAACATAAGGTTTTAACAGATGATAAACAGTTGTCATCTGCCAGACTTTATTTGATTATTGCAGTTCAGAAGGTTATTAAAAATGGGTTAGCACTTCTCGGTGTCTCAGCTCCAGATAAAATGTAAAATGGATGATAATTTGCTACAGAAGGAAACTTCGTATAAATCTTTTTTTCTTTGGGGGTGTGTGTTTTTTCTCTCTGCAACAGTGATGTTTACGCTGGGTGTTTTTGTAGGAAGAGGAACAGCTCCCATTACCTTTGATATAGATAAACTCGAACGGCAACTTGGTGTTGTACAGGAAGTACAAGAGTTGGAAAATGCAATTTATTCTAACTCGGATAAACAAGCCATATTGATACCGGAGTTTGAATTTTACAAAGAATTGAAAAATAATGAAGAAGAAATTCCTATAAAAATTATTGAGAAAAAAAGTCTTAAAATATCATCAAAAAAAGAGATAGCCCGACAGTTGGAACTAAACTCGTCGTTTGAAAAATCAGCAAAACCAGAAAAACTAATAAAACAGGAAAAACAGAGGATAGCAAAACAACAGCAAAACCACAGAAAATTAGAAAAACAAACTGTAAATGTAGCTGTTCAAAAAAACTTGCAAGAAGCAGTATCTATTGCTGATATTAGAAAAAAAATTAAACAGGAAACTGATAACGATGATATAAAAAAAATATCTGTAAAACCAGATACCGTTAGGTCTGAAAAGAGTAATAATAAAGAAAAATATACAATTCAGGTGGCAGCCTTAAATAATTTTAGCGATGCATTTAATTTGGTAAATACTTTAAAAAATAGAGGGTATTTATCGTATATGATAATAAAAAAGCATGGTAAAATAACATGGTATCGTATTCGGGTAGGTAGTTTTAATACCAAAGCTGAAGCATTAAAAGTTGAGACGAAGCTTAAGGCTGGTAAATATAAAACTATTGTACTAATAAAATAAGGTAAGCGTTCACAAGCATCTCATCTTCGCATAAACAGTTTGTCATATATAGGATAACTATTATATGACAAGCTGTTTATGCGAATATAAGGCACTTGTGAACGCTTACAAATGTGAGATTACCGTAAAATCACATTTCTTGTTCGTGAACGGTTACAAAATAAGCTTTAGAGCACTGGAGATTGATATGGAAATTACAAATGATGAAATTACTTATGTGGCAACGCTTGCCCGTCTTGATATTGATAAAACGTCTGTAGAAGAACTTGCAAGTCAGATGGGGAAAATTTTAGGTTATGTGGATACTCTGAAAACATTGGATACAACTGGCGTGCCTGCAACAACCCATGCCTCTTTTTTAACTAATGTATTCAGGGAAGATATTGTTAAGGAATCATTGGATGTGGATGACGCTTTGCAAAATGCTCCGAAAAGCGAAGACGGTTATTTTATTGTTCCAAAAGTTATATAACTTGCCATGGTGAATAATACGCTACAACAAAAAATGGTAAGCGTTCACAATACCTCATCTTTGCATAAACAGCTTGTCATATATAGGACAACTATTATATGCTAAGTCGCTTATGCGAATATAAGAACTTGTGAACGCTTACAAATGTGAGATTACCAAAAAATTGCATTTCTTGTTCATGAATGGTTATAAAAAATGAAAGTTTTTAAATACAGTTTTTTTATGGACTTTCATATAAAATATAAGCCGTTACATCAATAAGTATCTAACGGTCTGTGAACTCTAATAAAGGTATTAAATATTTATGAAATTACATCAGTTGACCATAGAAGAGGCATCTGGCCTTTTAATAAAAAAAGAGATTTCATCTAATGAACTTGTAAAAGATGTTATAGAACAAATATATAAAATGGATGATAAAATTGGAGCATACTTAAATATCTGTAGTGTTAAAGCTTTAGAACAAGCAAAAAATGCTGATAAACGATTTGCAAGTGGTAAAAATATTTCACCTCTTACAGGAATACCAATTTCCATAAAAGACCTGATAAATACAGAGGGTATTGAAACAACTTGTGCATCAAAAATTCTTAAGGGTTATATTCCACCTTACGATGCAACTGTTATAAAAAAGTTAAAAGATGCTGGTGCTGTTATTGTTGGAAAGGTTAATATGGATGAGTTTGCTATGGGTTCTTCCAATGAAAATTCAGGAATAAAAATAACTCGAAATCCATGGGATCTTGATCATATACCAGGTGGTTCAAGTGGAGGATCGGCTGCGTCTGTGGCTGCAAATATGTGTCTTGGTTCCCTTGGAAGTGATACCGGCGGTTCCATCCGCCAACCGGCATCCCATTGTGGAGTTGTTGGTTTAAAGCCAACTTACGGCAGGGTTTCACGTTTCGGTATTGTTGCTTTTGCATCATCTCTTGATCAGGTAGGACCGCTTACAAAAAATGTAACAGACTGCTCTTTACTTTATAATACCATTGCAGGTTATGATCCAAATGATTCGACTTCAGCAGATCAAACTCTTCCTGATCTTTCGTCAGTTTTAATAAAAAATGAAGATTTGCCATTAAAGGGAATGACCATAGGAATTCCAGTTGAATATATCCAAATAAAAGGCATTGACCCCGATGTTACTTCTGTTACAAAGTCTGCTATTAAAATTATGGAAAATCTTGGGGCTAATTGTATTGAGATATCCTTACCCCGTACAGAATATGTAGTAGCAGCATATTATCTTATTGCCACATCCGAAGCATCTTCTAATCTTGCACGGTATGATGGTGTTAAATATGGTTTAAGGGATTTTGGTACAACTGATCTTTATGAGATGTATAAAAATACAAAATCCAATGGGTTTGGAAAAGAAGTTCAGCGAAGGATTATTCTTGGAACCTATGCCCTTTCATCAGGGTATTATGATGCTTATTATAAAAAAGCATCTCAGGCACGTACTCTTATAATGGAAGATTTTAAAAATGCTTTTACAAAATGCGATATTATTCTTTCTCCTGTTGCCCCTGCACCTGCACAAAAAATAGGTGAATTTGCAAAAGATCCCTTAGTAATGTACTTATCTGATATTTTTACCATATCGGCAAATCTGGCCGGAATACCCGGAATAAGTGTTCCGGCTGGTCAATCTTCCACGAAGTTACCCATAGGACTTCAGCTTATGGGAAAACATTTTGATGAGAAGTCTCTTTTTAAGGCGGCATACTGTTTTGAACAGGCAGTGCATTTTAATAAATTATGAAACTCATTATTCAAATTATTACAGTTGGAATGGCATTTTATTGTATGATTGCAATAATTATCTATTTTTTCCAAGAGAAGATGCTGTTTTATCCAATGGGTACACCATTTGGAACCTGCTCACAATTAGTTAGATATAATGCCAAAGCTGTTAATGTTGACGGTATCCGTTATTATTTAAAACAAGTTATAAATCCTGAAAATTGGATTGTTATTTATCATGGCAATGCCGGTAATGCTTGTGATCGAACATACTTTTATGATTTATTATCCGGCTTTAATTCCAATATAGTACTTTTTGAATATCCCGGGTTTGGAGGGGACTTAAGTGTGCCTGATGAGAATATAATTCGTGAAAAAGCATTGGCTCTTGTCTCTTATATAAAGAAAACAGAGTCTGAAAAATTACCTATTTTTCTTATGGGTGAATCCATGGGAACAGGTGTTGCAACATGGGTTTCCACACAAACTTCGATATCAGGGTTAATATTGATTTCAGCTTATACGTCCATGGCGGATGTGGCACAAAATCACTACCCATGGCTACCAGTTAGATATTTATTGAAACATAAATTTCTATCAAATATATGGGCAAAACAAACCGATTCACCAGCAATTTTATTTCATGGTCTTGATGATGATATTATTCCCATTAAACTCGCCAGAGAACAGGTGACTAATTTTAAAGGCAGGGCAAGACTTATTGAAATTGATGATTGCAAACACAATAATATTTTGGGCATTGGAGAGACTGTTCTAAAAAAAGAGATAAAAAAATTTATTATATCTGAATCGTAAAGATTGTAATACAAATATTGATTTATACCAAAAAGGTCGATTTTATGAGGTCTGTTGTAAATATTTACTGTATTTTTTTATGTTTTGTCCAAAAATAAGAGACTACGATTAAAAGAATAGCGACTATGAGCATTATCATAAATAATAAAATTGTAGATTTTTCAAGAAATGCCAAGACCGCAACTGTGCCGGCCAGAAACAGTCCCACAACACAAAACCGCCACCCAATGTATATGCCCGCAATAAATGTACTGAATGCAAGGAGCATAAGCATTACCATGCCCGTAACAATATCGTTCATATTTGCATGAACTACAGATAAGAAATCCAATCGCATTATAAGAAAAAATGCTCCCCAGTGAAGAAATTGGGTCCTAACTAAACCCCAAAGACTTTTATTGCTCTCTTTGGTTCTTTTCCATTCTGTTAAAATACATGTAATTCCAAAAATAGGAATCATAATTTGCCAGTACCATGAAGAATTCTGCGTAGAAAAACTAATAATGCCAACCCCTAAAAGAGATAATATTATAAGAATAATGTACGGAGACTCTTTTTTCATCTTACTGAACATCGTTTCTTTGTCAGACATACTGTTCTCCTCTATCTATTAAATTTTTTATGATGGTGATCCTACGGGGAATTGAACCCCGGTTTCCAGCGAAAGAGTTAGTTAACTATGGTCTAAATCATTGAATTTACTACACTCAAACTGGCTAAAATTGCATTTAAAGACCATCTCGCTACAACCTATATGCAATTACAAGCAACTTTTATTTCTTGAGGTGTAGTTATCTTACTTGCTTCAATCAGTCAAGAGTTTATTAGCAATCTGTGCACTTATTTTTCTTGCT
>NBLS01000114.1 GCA_002084385.1 Desulfobacteraceae bacterium 4572_19 | reverse complement strand
ATAGAAAAGCTATATTATAAAGATTTTCATTTCTAATTGTGGCAGTATTTGCCATGGGAGTTATAGGAAGTAAAATGAGTTGTTTTAGTACGGTTAATTTTGAATTTTCCCAAAAAGCTATAGCGGATTCAGTGAAAAAAGCAGGGCTTCTTTCCATAGAGTTAGAGCTTAGTCTTCGTTGTAATTTTAAATGCCCATACTGTTATGTGCCTGATACGAATTATTTTGAAGAAGAACTTCTCGAAGAAGAAATTCGGGATGTTATCTTGCAGGCAAAGGAGATGGGAGCAAAAAAAATAACTATTCTTGGTGGAGAGCCAACTATTTATCCAGGAATTTTGGAAATAGTCAGGTTTATAAGTCAAAACAATCTTCAGGTGGAAATTTTTTCAAATGGTTCCGGCATAACCGCAGATTTTGCCAAAGAACTTTTTGCCAATAATGTACGAATGGTTTTAAAGAAAAATACATTAAACGAAGAGCTTCAGGATAAACTTACAGGTAAAGAGGGAGCGTTTAAAATAATAAACTCAGCTCTTGAAAATCTGCAAAATGCAGGATATCCGTCAAACAAAGGGCATTTGGCAAACAAAGGAAATTTGGCGAATAAAGGACATTCGGAAAATACAGAACATCCGGCAAATACAGAACATCCGGTAAATACAGAACATCCGGCAAATAGAGAACATTCTGTAAATAATAGTTTTCTTGCTGTAAGTAGTGTTATTTGCAAGCAAAATATCGCTGAATTACCCGATTTCTGGCAATGGTTAAGAAATAGAAATATCGTTCCGTACTTTGAAATTATCACACCACAGGCAAATGCAAAAATAAACGACTGGCTTGAAGTTCCAAAAAATCAACTGCAAAAATTATTTCAAGAAATATCCGATATAGACAGAAAAAAATACGGTTTTAACTGGGATCCCCAACCCCCTCTTATGGGAAATAGATGTTTAAGACATCAATTTTCCTGCCTTGTAACATCAAAGGGAGATATAACGCCATGCGTTGGAGTTACAATCCCACTTGGTAATATAAGAGAACAAACTCTTTCCAATATAATAAAAAACAGTAGTGTGTTAAATGATCTTAAAAATTATCAAAAAACAATAAAAGGACCTTGTGGCAAATGTGAAAAATCTGATGGATGTTACGGGTGCCGTGGTGCTGCATATCAGCTTACAGGTGATTACCTTGCCTCCGATCCTTTATGTTGGTTGATTTAAAATTTGGGTAAGAGTTCACAATACCTCATCTTCGCATAAACAGCTTATTATATATAGGACAATTATTATATGATAAGCTGGTTATGCGAATATAAGCTGAACGCTTACAAATGTGAGATTACCGAAAAGTCACATTTTTTGTTCGTGAACGATTACAAATTTGGCATACAGATTTTTTTTACACCTTTACAGGTCAGTTATCGAAATAACATAGTTTGTAATCATTTTGGCAAAATCATCCTTAATAGCAACAAATTTAATACCGAATACTATTTCTTTAGTTTCGCGTTTAATACTTTTTATTTTTCACTGCGTTTATACGTCCTTTGCGTATTTTTTGAATGAAAAATTGTACAACGACAACCATCTCTACTAATATCTGTTATTATTCCTTTTTTATTTGCCCCCGTATCACCATATTAGCAGGAATAACACACATGTTTCTCATGTGTCCCCGAAGCTCTCTAACCTGAATAACTTTTGGATATTTCATAATTAAAAGTCTTACAGGTCGTTCCGAAATTCCAATCAAAGCTGTCTGAAATGCATAAACAGAACCGTTATAAACATATTTTATAACGGTAAGATTTCTATCAGATATTTTTATTTAAAATCAAATAAAAAATTATTATGAAATATAAAACTTTCGTAAAAAAACACTTGACAACGACCAGTCTAATAATAGAATGTATATTCTATAAAAGAAATGGTTATTTTATGGAGCTTGTATATGGTGGCAATATCACGTAAAGAGAGGGAGCGGCGGCAGCGTAGGGCAGAAATCCTTGATGTTGCAATGGGTATTTTTGCAAAAAATGGTTTTCATGGAACTACGATGGCAAATATCAGCCAGGAGTCTCAATATCCGTTAGGGACCATTTATAAATTTTTTTCTGGAAAAAAACAGATCTATTATGACCTTGTTGTGGAAAAAGCCTTTGAGATTCGGGTAATTTTAATTGATATTTTTAATAAAACACAATGGCCTCCATTAGAGAGACTTAGAAAATGTCTTACAGCTTATGCACGGTTTTATAGGGGAAATACTGAATTTATAAAAATTTATATTTCAGAACGAAGCAATATTGATGCTGTAGTTGTGCCTAATCTTAATGAAAAAATTAATCGTTTGCACGAAAAAATGATTGATCAGTTTAGCGAAATATTTACAGAAGGAATTATAAGCAAGCAATTTAAACCTCTTCCGGTAAGAGAGATGGCCATTCTTTTTAGTGATATGATACACTCTGCTGCATGGAACTGTCTTATGAAGGAGTTGTCCGATGAAAAAATGGAGAGTTTGTTGGATACTGTATTTGAAATATTTTCAGGGGGAGTAATTAAAAATAGTCTAATCGTTCATAAATAAAGATAGCAACTGTGCTGTATTTGCAGGCAGTTTTATAGTATTAAATTATAATGAGTTACATTAAAACAAAGGAGAATTAAGTTATGGCTGAAGCTGTTGCGGATCGAAGGGATCAGGAATTTGTACTACATGAAATGTTAAATGTTGCAGGACTTTCAGAGCATGAAAAATTTGCAGATTTTAACAAGAAAACCATTGATATGGTTGTTAAAGAAGCTCGTAATCTTGCTGTAAAAGAAGTTTTACCTACAGCAGGAGAAAGTGATGAACAGGGATGTAAATTGGAAAATGGACAGGTAACTGCTCCTGAATGTTTTAAACGTCCTTATAAACTTTTTTGTGAAGGTGAATGGATTGCCATGGCTGATGACCCAAAATATGGTGGTCAGGGAATGCCAAAGGTTCTTTCCATAGCTGCAGGTGAGATGTTTACCGGTGCTAACTGTGGATTTATGATGTACCCTGGTTTAACCCATGGAGCCGCAAAGATGATCGAAGAGTTTGGAACCCAGGAGCAAATAGATCTTTTTCTTGAAAAGATGTACACAGGTCAATGGGGTGGAACCATGTGTCTTACCGAACCTGAAGCCGGTTCAGATGTAGGTGCCCTTACAAGTACAGCTGTTAAAAATGATGATGGAACTTATACCATAACAGGAAATAAAATTTTTATTTCAGGTGGAGATCACGATTTAACTGAAAATATTATCCATCCGGTTTTAGCCCGTATTGAAGGTGCTCCTGCCGGAACAAAAGGAATATCTCTTTTTATTGTGCCTAAAATATGGGTAAATGAAGATGGAACCCTTGGCGAAGATAATGATGTGGTGTGTACGGGTATTGAAGAAAAAATGGGAATTCATGGCAATAGTACATGTTCTCTTGCATTTGGCGGAAAAGGCAAATGCCGTGGAACACTGCTCGGTGAAGCCAATAAGGGCATGAAAGCAATGTTTCTTATGATGAACGAAGCAAGGCTTGGTGTTGGAATGCAGGGTCATGGATTTGCTTCAGTTTCATATGTGAATGCTGTAAGTGCCAAATATAATGGATTAATTGAACTTCTTACTCCTATTGCAAAAGCGTACTGTACAGATAAAGCCTTCGAGGTATGTGTTCAGGGTGTTCAGGTTTATGGCGGATATGGTTATATTAAAGAGTATCCCCAGGAACAACTTTTAAGAGATTGTAAAATTACAAGTATTTATGAAGGTACCAATGGTATTCAATCCATGGATTTTCTTGGAAGAAAACTTGGTATGAACAAGGGTAAACCTGTTATGGATCTTCTTGGTGAAATGAATGCAACTATTGCAAAAGCCAAAGAAACAGAAGGTCTTGAAGAGATGGCAAAAAGTGTTGAAGCTGCTGTAAATAAACTTGGTGAAGTTGCTATGCATATGGGCATGACAGCTATGTCAGAAAAGGTAATGGACGCATTTGCGTCATCAGTTCCTTTTTTAGAAGTTACAGGTGATGTAATAATGGCATGGCTTTCTTTATGGAGAGCTTCCATTGCAGCACCTCTTGTTGCAACGGCCAAGAAAAAAGACGTAGCTTTTTATGATGGTCAGGTTAAATTGGTATATCAGCACTTAAAACAAGTGCTGATATACTTTCACGCCACAATTTAAACAAGTATATATCGTTTCTGTTACGCTGGGTGCAACACAAAAAGTTGCAAATTGCTAACGCCTCAATGCAATCTCGTCTTCCTGAATAAGTATATCTATATATTGTGTAGAAATAAAATATATTGCAAAATATGTAGATTGATAAAAATATATTACTTGAATGCGACTTTTTTGTGTTGCACCCTGTTACGCTTACAATTATTTTTACCAAAGACAGGTGGATATATGGTACATAAAGAAGAAGAAGAAAAAATTTTACAATGGAATAATACACTTTCTCATCGGGTTAAAATTACATTATTAAAATCAGAAAAAAAGTCAGAAAATAAAAAATCGGGAAATAATAAATATAACAAAGAGTTTCAAGCCTTTTGCAAAAAATTATCCAAGATAGCAGACAATGTTGAAATTACTGAAAAAAACACCGAGGATGCAAATACTCCATTAATTCAAGTAATGGATAATATTTTTTATAAAGCTATTCCGCTTGGAAAAGAACTATTACCTTTTCTTAATGTTCTTGAAAATGCAAAAGAGAATAATATTTTTGTAAAAAAAGAAATTCGCACCAAGTTGGAAAAAATTGATATTCCTGTATTTCTTAAACTCTATATTGCACAAGCATGTCCGCACTGTCCATTAGTTGTCAATAATATGATAAGCCTTGCCGTCAATTCAAAAATGATCAACCTTGAAATAATTGATGGGACGTTATTTACAGAAGATGCAAAATCGGATTCAATAATGTCTGTTCCTGTTTTACTTCTTGACGACGTATTTAGATGGACAGGACAATTTCCAATTGAAGAAGTAGTTGATATTATCTTGAACAGAGATAATGCCAAACTTGGAGTATCATCGTTAAAAAATATGTTGGAGGAAGGGAGTGCATCAAAAATTGCTCAAATGATGATAAAAGATAATATGATTTTCCCTGCCTTTATCGAGCTTCTTATTCATAAAATATGGTCTGTTCGATTAGGAGCAATTGTTGTTATTGAAGAGCTTGTTGAAAGTGCACCTCAATTGGCATTATCAGTCGCAGACCCTATTTTGCAACACTTACCAAACGTGGACAATACTGCTAAGGGGGATATTCTTTATGTCCTTGGAGAAATTGGAAATAAAAAAACAAAAACATTATTAGATACTATTTTAAATAGTAATTATGATGCAGATGTTAAAGATGCTGCAAAAGATGCCATTGAGTCAATTGAGCAAAGATTTT
>NBLS01000014.1 GCA_002084385.1 Desulfobacteraceae bacterium 4572_19 | reverse complement strand
CATAGCAACCCATGTAGCATCTAAGCTATCTCGATAATACATTCCGTATTGATAATGATGGGGCCATTGAAGCCACGTTCCTTCATGAGGTTCACTCTCTTCGGGCATTGTAAATAACGGTGTCTCACTAAGACCATGTGGGATTCCATAATCAGCTAATTCAAAAATGATACGTCCATCAGATGATGGTACATAATTTAAATTCACCCATAAAGGCATTAAGCCATCCATCGTTTGATACTCTAAATAAGGAATAACGATTGATAAATCGGGTTGTAAAACAGGTGTTGGACAAGTATCATCATCTGCAAAGACAGTATTTGCCAATAAAAGAAACATACATGATATTAAAAAATAAACAATTTTTTTCATTTCGTTTTCTCCTGCCTTGTTAATTACTAATTTAGTAATTAAGCGTTCACAAGCTGTTTATGCGAAGATGAGATGTTTGTGAACCAAACTTTAAGATTGGATTTTCTTAAAGATAACTACGAGATTAATATCGTAGTTGGATAAATAATGCAAGAAATAATAATATAATACCGGTAGAGTCTGATTTTGTTGTCGTTGTAAAAAAAATCGCTTGACAGCATATGTTTTGTAATGTAGCTTGGCAGTTGCTTGATTTGAGATTGAGTAAACCCTCTGTATAAAATCGTAAAGGAAAAATAATGAGAAAAAAAGTGGTATTATTGGGCTTTTGTTTTGTTGTTATGCTGACTGTTTTTGTAAATTATGATTATTTACATGCGGACAAATTATTTCTAAATGCACCTGTGATGAAAGTTACGACAGCTGGTACCAATGTTGAAATCAGCTGGAATAATATATTCGATGCAGATGGTTATACCTTGTATTACGCTCCCTATCCCGATGCATCGTATGTCGGAAGTTTTGATATGGGAGATAATCGTAGTCTTTCAGCATGTCTGCCTGTGGGGTTTGGTTTTTATGTTGCTGTTAAAGCATATAAATTTGGTATAGAAAGCGATTTTTCCAATATTGACTATTTTGTCAGTAAAAGCACGCCGGTTTATATGACAGTGGTACTTCATTATGAAGAAAATTTTAATACTGCTAAAAATTACTATCATACAAAAAGGGAAGAATTACTTGAACTTGCAACTTACTTAAGGAGTGTTGGTATCACCTTGAATTTACAGCCAGATTGGGCTTTTTTGGAATGCGTAAGGGATTACGATGATGAATTCAACACTACTACAGGTGGTAAAACAATTATTCAGTATTTAAAAGAAGATTTGGGACATGAAATTGATCCCCATGCACATGAAAAAAATGATTATAATATCGCCGATGTGGCATATTTAATTCAGGAGACAGGTGTTGTGCCCAGTACGTTGGTTGGAGGGATGATTGTTGATCCTGTTGAAGATAGTAAATATAATTATTTCTTAAATCCTATACAGGGCAGAAAATTTCCTTTTTATAGTTGGCAGGCTGAAACTTTATGGGGTGGCGGAACTTCAGGTCATGTAAACGATGTTTATGCAACCGGAGTATGGCACCCAAAAGATGCAGAAAATTTTTATACCAATGATGATACTTCACCATTACCTTGTATTGGTAAATATATTAATACTTTTGACGGTCTTTATGATCTTATTGAAAAACTTGATTCGTGTACGTTAGAGCAGGGAAAAATTTATACTTCAACGGTATTTATCGGGCAGGGTGAAGTTGAAGAGTATCTTTATAATTTTAAAAATGAAATTGCAAAATTAAATAAATATAAAGAAGAAGGAAAGTTAATATTTTCATCCCTTGGAACTATTCTTAATGTGTGGGAAACGGAATATAATAGCGAATATAATATTTTTATAAATGAATCTGAAAGGGTCGAAGCCCCGATTATTAATATTACGCAAATTAATGGGAAAAGTAGGATTGTAATGGGTTGTGATACTGAAGGTGCTCAAATTCGATATACTTTTGATACAGCATCACCCACTTTGGAATCTACGCTTTATACGGAACCTATTTTTACTATCGGCAAAGGGAACGTGAAGGCTAAGGCGTACAAAGATGGGTGTATTACAAGCAGAAGCACAGATGGGGTGTATGGTATGGAGTAATAAATAATCGTGTGTTTACAGGTGGTGATCTGATGGGATGGGATATAATGTTGCGTTTTAACAGGTCGCTCTTTTAATTTATTTTTTTATTTAATAAGGAGAAGCGTTATGAAAACTGTTCGTAAGATTAATTTGTTGTTTTGTATTGTTTGTTTTTTTACCACCATATTGATGGTGCCAATTGCCGGAGCTGCTGATGATACTTTTATAAGCGGTGCTTTTTTTGATAATACAGGTAAAGCATTAGGGCTTATCACTAATAATCCTGATTTTACAGGTAGCCCCAATATTATTGAGTATTGTGATAAAGATCTTCCATTAACTCTTGAAATTCAAGCGTATAAAAATCCCGGAAGTGGAAAACCCATAGCGAATGCACCCAATATCAGTATTGAGTTTTCTGTTAACTCCTTGACCATAACGGACGTTACTGATAATTTTGGTGTGTTTAAAACAACACTTGACGTTCCAAATATTGAAAGTGTTGCTGGAAAATCACAAGTCACAACTCTGAAAACTCTTGCTGACGACGATTATAACAGTACCGAAGTTACAGGCAAACTTAATACAATTTCATGTGGAGATGAACCTGTTGAGCCTACAATTGCAACAGGGCTTATTTATTCTGAAGTTATTAATACTGAAGCAGCATGGATATGGAATGGCGATAATATTAGAGTGCCTATCCACCATAGTGAGCTTAATTTAACAACAGAAGATAATATTGATGCCATATCCCTTGGTGACGATCCTTTGATTTTTAGTGACTATCGCTTTGATTTTTTTGTGGTTGATAAAAATTCATCAGGATTTTCAGGCGATGTACCTGCCAGAAAAGCATCCGGCAAAAATATTCAAAGGGACCTTTATGCTGAATTTCGTCCTGATTCCAATCGAGTTTGTATTCCCGATTTGGTGGGCAGATCAGCCGGTAATCCCACAGCAGGTGATGTAATAGATGCAATAGATTTTGGAGACCATGGTCTTTTACAGGGTGACAGGGTTTATTTTTCCTTAACTCCGGATTCTCCAACATTAAAGGCTAATGGTTGGGGGCCAAATGATATTTTAGTTGCTCAGTATAAGGTAACCGGTAGTACTATTAAGCTTTATGTGGCTGGATCACAAATCAATGCACCTTCTGATATTGATGCCCTATCAATTCATGATCACTCTTTTGATGATAATTACAATCCTGCAACCGATTATATTATTTATTCAGGTGCAGGAATTCCTGATATAATCCATTATGGTTTTGGTGCTCCTTCCGGTTCTGGTGGCGTTCATACACATAAAAATTTCGGATTGTTAGATACAGATGAGATAGTTTCCCTTGAACATAAAATTATGCCATGTTGTGTAACAGGTGGCGGTGGTGGTGATGATGATGATGTTCCATGGCAAGACTGCACTATTATTATAGGTAAGGATCTCTCTTTTACGCTCCCCCATGCTGTATATCAGCCGTTAATTGGTGAGCCTACAAATCTTGAGGCACAGTTTAAACTGTTTAATCCAGAAGGTGGTAAATTGCTTTGGGAAATTGAGAAAATTATTATGAAATAGGTTGAAATTTATTTTAGAGCGAAACTTATAGGGCTACACCCAATGTTATAAACTTAAGAAAATTAACCATATTTTGTAACCGTTCACGACCGAAAAATCACATTTCTTGTTTGTGAACGGTTACGTTTTTGTAAACAAACAATGAATTTCATCATTAATTATAAAAGGGCGTTAGTAACAATTTCATACACAGCCTTGGAAAGTTTCGGGTTATTTTTAATTCTATAAATTTGTTCTTTCATCATATTACTTCTTTTTTTATCATATTTTTTCCATTTATTAAAAAGCGATGCAAGCCTTGATGCCATTTGAGGGTTTGAATTATTAAGCAAGATTGTGCAGTCCGCAAGGAGTTGATACCCTTTTCCTGAAATATCATGAAATTGGTGTGGATTCTCGGTACAAAATGTATTGATAAGGGCACGTATCCTGTTTGGGTTTTTCATGGAAAAATCAGGATGATCGATAAGTTTTTTTACTTTGTCAACTGTTTTTGGTAGTATGGAAAGTCCCTGAATGGCAAACCATTTATCAAGTACAAGTGGATCGTGTTTCCATTTTTCATAAAATAATTCCAGTGATTTTTCATTTTCTTTGCATATAGTATTTGAAAGAATAGCAAGTGCTGATAATTCATCTGTCATATTAGTGGCATTTTTAAACTGTTTGTACGCAAGATTTGTGTATTGATTAGATTCGCATTTTGACAAATAGAATAATGCCATATTTTTCAATTTTCTGCAGGCTTTTTCATCTCGTTGGGAGTTAAACTTTATACCATTATTTTCTCTATATATTTTTAAAAAAATTTTTTCAAACTTTTGGGCGATGGCTTTAATTAGAAACTGCCTGGCGTAATGTATTGTTTCTATATCTATAACATCCATGTAGTTAGCGATTTCAGCTTCGGAAGGGATTAAAAATATTAGGGCAGTAAATGATTTGCCCGATGAATTACCTAATGAATTATCTGTTAATATTTTGTGTAATGCATTATAGAACTTCGAAGATAGATTTGGAAAATTAAAAGATTTAATCTTTGCGTTTTCATCTTGTATTTCCAGACTTTCATTTTTTATCTTTGAACCTGTTTTAACAAGATGTAAAAGTATGTATAAAAATAACTTGTTACCAGCGTCCCATTTATTAAATTTATCATTATCATTTGCCATAAGAAAAATAAGTTCATTATTTGAATAATCAAACTTTATGTGAATAGGGGCAGAGAAATCTCGTAATAAGGATGGTATTGGTTTTTCTGGAATATTTATAAAATTAAAAGTTTGTTCTTTACAGGTAAGGTTTAGAATTTTTGTAAATACGGGTGCAGTTTTTTCTCCATCAAGTATAAGTGGAAGATCCGCACCATTTTTATCAAGCAATCCAACTGCTATCGGTATATGCATTGGTTGCTTTTCATAAAGCTCTTTTTTCCGAGGGTACCCAGTCTTAAAATATTGGTTTAGTGTTAAACTGCATACTTTGGTCTGTAAATCATAAGAAAGGTTTATTTCAACAACGGGTGTGCCAGATTGGGTGTACCAGAGTTTAAACTGTGTTAAATCTTGTTTTTTGCCATTGATTTCATGGAATGCATCTTCCATAGTTTCAATAAAATTATCAGTTGTAACAGCCTTGCCGTCAAATTTTTGAAAGTATAAATCCATCCCTTTAAAAAAGATTTTACGACCAAGTATAGTAAAAAGCATTCTGATAACTTCTGCACCTTTGTCATACACAGTTGAAGTGTAAAAATTATCCATTTCAATATATGAAGAAGGTACGACAGAGTGAGCCATGGGTCCAGCATCTTCGGGGAATTGAGCTTCTCTTAATCTTTTTACATCGCTAATTCTTTGAACAGCCTTAGATATCATATCTGCGGAAAATTCCTGATCTCGATAAACAGTAAGTCCTTCTTTAAGGCTTAGTTGAAACCAGTTTTTTAAAGTTATCCTGTTGCCTGTCCAGTTATGGAAATATTCGTGGGCAATAACGTTTTCTATATTATCAAAATCTGTGTCGGTAGCAGTTTCTGTAACTGCAATAACATACTTTGCATTGAAAATATTAAGTCCTTTATTCTCCATTGCACCGGCATTAAAATCATTTACCGCAACTATCATATAAGTATTTAAGTCATATTGCCTGCCATAAACATCTTCGTCCCATTTCATAGCTTTCTTTAAAGACTTCATGGCGTGGCCGCATTTATCGGCATTGATTTTTTCAACGTAAATATAAAGAGCGATTTTCTGGTTTGAGCAAGTAATAAAATTATCTTTTATACAAACAAGATCGCCTGCAACCAGTGCAAAGAGGTAGCATGGTTTTTTAAAAGGATCTTCCCATTTTGCCCAATGCCGATTATTCACGGTCAAACCGCTTTCAATAAGGTTGCCGTTAGATAGAAGAACAGGGTATTGGCTTTTATCGGCAACAATAGTGCAAGAATATTTTGACATAACATCAGGGCGGTCAGGAAAATAAGTTATTTTTCGAAATCCTTCTGCTTCGCACTGGGTACAAAACATGGTGCCTGATTTATACAAGCCCTCAAGAGCTGTGTTATTTTGCGGTTTTATTTTTACTTTTATTTCAAGGGTAAAAAAATCAGGAACCTGTTCTATGGTAAGATGTTCATCAGTTATCTGAAATTCAGAAGGCATTAAAAGTGCATCATCTGCAAAGATTGAAATCAATTCTATCTCTTTGCCATCTAAAATAAGATTGTTTTTGGCTTTACTGTTTTGATTGCGTCTTATTTTCATAAATGAGGTAATTTCTGAAAATTCTTCGTAAAGCTCCACATGAAGGTCGATTGTATCCACAAAATATGGTGGAGGAGTGTAGTCTTTTAAATATTTTACGCTTGGGCTTGTCATTTATTATTTTTCCACTTCTTGTAATTTACAGGATTATATTAATTAAATTTTTTATAAAACAAATAACATCGCATTTTCCATACATTTTAAGGAAAAGTCCATATATTTTTTTTAACTTTACAAAATATTTTATTAGCGTTACACTCTGTTGCATGAAAATTATTCTACATATTATGGATTATTTATGTGATTCGGTAAAAGGAATATACAAATGAAAAAACTTGTTAAGTCAAATGGTTCAATACAATATGGTATTTTTAAGGAGCCGGTTGATGTAATAAACTATCTGGACTTTCCTTTGAAAACACCTATGGGAATGAATATTCCCCAAGTGTTAAGGCGTTTTATGTTTAATCAGTTTTTTTTTCTCGGCATTGCAGGTCCTGATATTATTGCAGGTATTGCGGTTGTTGATTTAAAATATCTTGGAAATGGTTTTGCATATTTATATGATAGGAAAACAGGAAAACTTGTAGAAGAAACTCAAATCTCGCCACCTGTAAACAATGTTAATATTGAACCGAATCCTTCTGTCTTAACATGCTTTTTCAAATGGGGTGGGCTTTTAATTCGTATTGAAAATAACCATATTTCGGTAAAAGGGAAAAAAATATCCTTTGAGCTGGACCTTTGTGGAGGCGGAGAAAATCCATTAAGACTTTGTACACGTTCAGGGTACAGGGGGTGGACATATACAGAAAAAACATCTCCGGTACAAATTTCCGGCAAGGCAACATTAAATAACTCAGAATATATATTAAATTCACCTGATAATATGGCATTTCTCGATTTTTCATGTGGCTATATGAAAAGGGATACATTCTGGAATTGGGCTTCAATTGCTGCAACACTTCCAACGGGTCAAACATTAGGTCTTAATCTTGCTTGTGGCGTTAATGAAACAGGCTTTACAGAGAATGCATTCTGGATAGATGGCCAAATGGTAAAGGTCGATACTGTTAATTTTGTTTTTAATAAAGATGATCTTAATCAAAAATGGATTGTTCAATCGTTTGATGGAAAAGTTGATTTGCAATTTTCTCCGGAAGGAAGCCGTAGTGAAAAAGTAAATGCTGTTTTTGTATTATCTCGATTTTCCCAGCTTTTTGGCACTTTTGAGGGTACATTAAAAACAGATAGTGGAGATGTTATAACTATTAAGGATTGCCCTGGTTGGATGGAAGATCATTTTGCCAGATGGTAGTTTGGGAATTATTAACCGTTTACTAACAAGAAATGTGATTTTTCGGTAATTATTATGATAAGAGTAGGTTCAGGATATGACGTTCATCGTTTTGTAGCGGGTCGAGACCTTTTTTTAGGTGGTGTTAAAATTGATTATCACCTTGGACTTCTTGGACATTCGGATGCGGATGTTCTTATTCATGCTGTTTGTGATGCTTTATTAGGGGCAGCCGCACTTGGTGATATAGGTCTTCATTTTCCTGATACCAATCCTGAATATAAAAATATTTATAGTGTAAAACTACTTGAAAAAGTCTGTAAATTAGTAGAAGATAAAGGATTTGAAGTTGTAAATATTGATACAACCGTATTTGCTCAAAAACCTAAACTTGTTTCGTATCGTGAACAAATATGTGAAAAACTTTCTGATATTATTAAAATTAACAAAGATAGAATTAACTTTAAAGGTTGAAAATGGGTGGTTGGGATTGATGGAATGTTGGTTCTTCAGTGGATGTTTGTGTAAAATTTGCTGGTGTATAGTACGCCATGGCAAGTTTACATAAAAGTAGGGGCAAACCCTTGTGGTTGCCCAGTAAGCATATGCCTAACTTTCATGTTTTGTTGTGGTTGCAATCCACCATATTAGTTTATATGAAAGTCTCCATGAAATGCTGTATTATAAAGACTTTTATTTTTTGTTGTGGCGTACTATTCGCCGTGGTGGTTATATAAAAATAGTGTAAAATTTTGATAATTTTTGGTTTATTATTAAGTTGTAAAAGGAATAATTTATATGGCTTTAAGAATATATAATACTTTAACAGGAAAAAAAGAGATATTTAAGTCGTTGACTCCTAATAGAGTGAATATGTA
>NBLS01000113.1 GCA_002084385.1 Desulfobacteraceae bacterium 4572_19 | reverse complement strand
AAATTTGGGGATGAAATTTTTGCAGTAACAGGTTCAGCAAGTACCCTGCCCACACTATCTGGTACCGGTATAGCTTCTCCCGAAAAAGCGTTTTTATATGGAAATTTTTTAAATAAAATTTCTATTGCTTCTTCAAGGGACTTCATCTCTAAATATATATTTCGTTTGGAATTCATCTTTTAATTATATCTTCCTTTATTTGATATGAAAGCCCATGAAAAAGCTGTATTAAAAAACTTTCATTTTTTGTTGTGGCGTACTATTCGCCGTGGCGATTATATGAAAGTAGGGGCAAACCCTTGTGGTTGCCCAATAAGCATGTACCTAACTTTCATATTTTAGTGTGGTGCATTATCCGCCATGGCAAATTATATCAAAAGAACCTGAACCAATGTTCCTTTCTCTAAACCTTCATCATCTAATCCTATTGTCACCAAACCATCTGCTTTTATCATTGTATTAATCATACCGGATTTTCCGAGAACAGGCTCTGCCGTAAGTTTGTTCTCTTTAGTTACAAGCTTTACCCGAATATAATCCACTCTTCCCTGGGATAAATTTTTTTACAACCACTTTAAAAACTATCATGGCCGATACCACATGACCCGGAAGTCCCCAAAATGGTTTATCACCCGATTTTGCAAGAATTGTAGGTTTACCGGGGATAGTGTATCAATTGTAAAATCACGAGTTCCAACAGAGCTTCCACCGGAAACGATAACCATATCTGCTTTATTTAAAGCATCTTTGGAATAGTTACAAAGAGAATCAAAATTATCTTCAACTATTCCCATAAGCAAAGGTTTTGCTCCGGCCTCTTTTATTAAACTCGATAGTGAATAGCTGTTAATATCTCTAATACTTCCCATGGTCGGTTTTTTATTTATGGGTACAACTTCGTCTCCTGTAGAGATAACAGCAACAACCGGTTTTTTGTAAACCGGCACAGTCTCATATCCAAATGCTGCAAGAAGTCCTGTTTCCTGAGCTCTTATTTTGCAGCCTTTTTGAAGTATCAGCTCTTTTTTTTTAAAATCCTCACCAATTTCAACAATATGTTGACCGGGAGCAACGCTTTTATAAACTTCTATGGTTAAATCATCTATTGCTTCAGTATATTCAACCATAACAACGCTATTTGCACCCTCTGGCAACATACCTCCGGTGGATATTTTAGCGGCCTCTCCTGTGCCTATGGAAAAATCCGGTACTTCCCCCATCAAAACACTGCCTTTGATATTAAGAAATGCCGGAATACTTTCTGACGCACCAAAAGAAGAAGAGGCTTTTATTGCATAACCGTCCATAGTCGAGCGTGCAAAATCGGGAAGATCTACATCTGATACAATATCTTCAGCAAGAATTCGTCCGTATGTTTCCAAAAGAGGAATTTTTTCAATTTCTGTTTTGGGGAATAAATCGGCAAATTCAAGAACATTGCTTATTTCGGTTACCTTAAAAAATTCTTTCATTAAATATTTACCTCAGACTTCGTAAAATCAACCCTTTTTCCAAGGCATAAATTAGACATGATCTTACATATTTGTAAACCAGAATATATAGCATATGTATAATAATGACAAATGCTATGAATGTCCAAAAAACAGACGTAGCCCTGTATCTTAAATATTTTCTTTAATTCTCTTCATTGCCTCTGCAACGTTAGCATAACTGTTAAAGGCACTAATTCTTATATACCCCCTGCCACATGTTCCAAACCCTTCACCCGGAGTACACACAACGGCAGCTTTTTCAAGAAGAAGATCAAAAAAGTCCCATGAGTTAACTTTGCCGTTAATCCAGATATAAGGAGAGTTTTCGCCACCAATAAAGTCATAACCAAGTTTTGATATTTCATCTCTTATAAGGTTTGCATTAGCAAGATAATAATTCACAAGTTCTTTTACCTGCATCCTACCTTCATCACTATATACAGCTTCAGCAGCTTTCTGGACAGGATATGATACACCATTGAATTTTGTACTGTGCCGACGGCCCCACAGGGTATGCAAAGAGTGTTTTCCTCCTGTTTGATCGTAGGCTACACACTCTTTTGGAACAATAATATACGCACATCTTGTTCCTGTAAATCCTGCTGTTTTTGAAAAACTTCTAAACTCTATGGCTACCTCTTTTGCACCTTTAACTTCATAAATGGAATGGGGCAAAGAATCATCTGTAATAAACGCCTCGTAAGCTGCATCATAAAGAATTAAGGCTTTGGTTTCCCTTGCAAAATCAACCCATTTTTGAAGTTGTTCCTTTGTAATGGTACTGCCTGTTGGATTATTGGGAAAACAAAGATATATAAGATCCACTGGCTCTTTTGGAATATCAGGGATAAAACCGTTTTCGCTGTTGCCATCAAGATAAACAATCTTTTCGTATCTGCCATCTGCAAATATGCCTGTTCGTCCTGCCATTACATTTGTATCAAGATAAACCGGATAAACCGGATCAGGGATGGCTATTTTAATATCTGTTGAAAATATCTCCTGAATATTTGCGGTATCACATTTGGCTCCATCACTGACAAAAACTTCATCTGCTGAAATATCCATTCCATTGTTTTGAAAATCGTGCAATGCAATTTTTTCACGCAAAAATTGATATCCCTGTTCCGGACCGTAGCCCCTAAAAGATGCATCAGCAGCCATTTCGTCCACTGCAAGGTGGAAAGCTGTAACACATGCCGGTGGAAGTGCCCTCGTTACATCACCGATACCAAGTTTAATAATTTTCTTCTCAGGATTATTTTCCTGATATGTTGAAACTCTTTTTGCAGTGTTGAGATGCTTGATTGGGTTACGTTGTGAAAGCGTAGGAATACTATCGTATTTTGAGCTTTCACAACGTAATCCAATTAGAATATCAGCGTTTAAGAAGTATAAGTTATTTTTTTGTGAGCCCTAAGGGCTTACAAATGTGAATTTACCGAAAAATCACATTTCTTGTTTGTGAATGGGTACACATTAATTTTCAATCATCTCCTTGAGATATGCGGGTAACAAATTAGATACATCCGCCGGATTTTTAATTGTCCTTTTATCATCAATACCAAATTTTTCCAATTCCTTTTTTTGCCCAAGATCCACGACATCCGGTTTTATTGAAAGGGTTTTGCCGTTAAAATCGGTAAAAGGCAGAATAAGAGGACCTGCACTATCAATAATATATGCCATTTGCCCATTTTTAAGATAAACAATACTTCCGGGAGGACAAATTCCGATTGTTTGAACAAACGAACGTAAAATAGTTTGCAACACATTATCTTTGCCAACGTACTCCCTAAAAATATTTGTTACCACGCCAATTGGATTAAACGCATCCTTATAACACCTTTTTGAAGTCATGGCATCATATATATCTGCAAATTTACATATTTTAACATAAGCTGGAAGTTCTGCCGGTGTTTTATCGTCAGGGTAACAACCTTTCTCGCCTTTAAAAAGGGCACTATGGTGATATTTTGCAGCATTTAAGATAAAAGGGCTTTGTTGCTTATTCCTTTTTAGAACTTCAACACTTTTTTCATAGGAGTGTGTTTTTACAATAGCAAACTCTTCGTCGGTAAATTTTCCTTTTTTATTGAGTATATAATCAGGAATTAAAACCTTACCTACATCGTGTAGAAAATATCCTATGGCGATACTTCTCATCTCTTCGGGCGTATAATGTATAATTACATCTGAATTTTTACTGTTATGAAGTCTAACAGAGTTGGACAGTTTTTTATTTTTATCTGAAACAAGATGGCTTGAATTTGCAAAATCAGTGTTAAATTTATTTAATACAGCAGAACCTATGGTGCAGACATTTGTACTGTGACTGTATAGATAATCATCATAAGAAAAAATTTCTTTTGCAATATAGGAGAATGCATTATCATTTTCTGTTAGAAAATCCAACAGATCATTTACAGTATGTTCAACTGATTGGAAATCAAATTTCCCACCGGTTTTTTTAATATCGGCAAGTACAGTTTTAATGTTTGTTTTAGCGTTATTATATTTTTTTGAGGCTTCTTTTTTTAATTCGGTGATGGCTTTTATTTTTGCTTTAATCTCAGGGAAAATCTCTGAAGTTATGGTTTTTTTATTTTTTTTAACATCTCTTTTTTTAACATCAGATAAAATTAGTTTACCACTTTTGTCCCACATACCTCCATCATTATCTATATCTATTGGAATTGTTAAAACACCGTTTTTTTTTATATTGGTAAGTATGCGGACATGGCTTACAGAGATATCTTTATTTAATAACAGCAATCCTTTTTTATTGTAAACATTAACACCTGTTTTAATAACTCCGCCAGCTTTTACTATTTCTATTAATCTATCAATATTTGTATTATCCGGTTTCATAAATTTTGTTCCTTAAGACAGTTACTTAACATAGTAAATTCATTTACTGAAAGAGTTTCAGCTCTTCTTTTATAATCTATTTGGCTTTTATTACGTTAAGAAACAGTTGTTCATCGTTGGCAGGAAAATCAATCTTATCTTTAAATATTATCTCAATTACTTCCGAATCCACCTTGGGTTTAGGATAAAACAAATCAGATTTTACAGAAGCTATGGTACGAATATCAGCACAATATTGAAGTGCCACCGAAAGCCTGCCATATGCTCTGGAACCGGGAGGTGCTGTAATTCTTTGTGCAAGTTCCTTTTGAAACATAAAAACAGCTTTTTTTACCATTGTTCTTGCAACTATCAGTTTAACAAGTATTTGGGATGAAATATTATAAGGAAGGTTTCCCATGACAACTATTTTTTTTTCTTTAAACAAAGAGGCAATGTTAAATTTTAAAATATCACAATTTATAACCTCTACATTATTAACTTTTGCCATAAGAAGTTCGCTTTGCAAAAGGGGCAAAAGTTGTGTATCTTTTTCAACGGCATAAATAGTGTTTGCAATCATGGACACAGGAATAGTTAATGCTCCCAGACCAGAGCCTATTTCCAAAACAATGTCATCATTTGATATGTTTGAACGTGAAACTATCATCTTTGCAGTGGACGGATCGGACAGAAAATTTTGTCCCATCTGCTTTTTTGAATATAACTTCCACGTTTTTAAAAGGGTTCCAGGGTATGTCATAATAGTTATTTTCGCATATTTATCAAGTAATTATTTATAATATCGATATTTTTTTTAAAATGAATATAGTACTATTAACAAGGTTTTTTATGAATGTCAATTTTTCAATGTTTCACTTGAAAATAAATTGATAATTTTAAGGTTTACTAATATTCTGTTTAAATTTTATGGTAAAAATGATTTATAAAAAATAAAAACCAATTGACAAATAACAATTATTTATCATAATATGAGGTAGCGTTATTCGAAATATCGACTGGCGTATAATTGATTTCACTTAAGTTGTACACTTATTGTAGTATTTTATATGAAAATTCCAAACAATATGAAATTTGTAAAACAGCGTTTTATCAAACAACACCAAGATATGACCGAACGGTTTGAAGAACACTGGATACCATCTTAATATATGAGATAAAATTATTTAAAATAGGAGGAGATATGGCATTACCAGCTGAAAAAATATATTTTCTAATGATATAAATAAAAAACGTAACCGTTCACGAACAAGAAATGTGATTTTTCGGTAATCTCACATTTGTAAGCGTTCACAACTGCCTTATATTCGCATAAACAGCTTGGCATATAATAGTTATCCTATATATGACAAGCTGTTTATGCGAAGATGAGGTGCTTGTGAACGCTTACTAAAAAACTAACTAAAAACGCAATACCTGAAATAGAAGGAGATAAGATGATGAAGACATTAGCAGATAAATGGTTTTTAGAAGGGGAGCAAAAAGGCAGGGAAGAAGGTGAAAAAAAAGGCAGGGAAGAAGGTGAAAAAAAAGGTATATTAAAAACAGCAATAAAGATGATAAAGGCAGGTTTAAAAAGCTCCGTAATTCAGGAAGTTACAGGGTTGTCTCAACAGAAA
>NBLS01000013.1 GCA_002084385.1 Desulfobacteraceae bacterium 4572_19 | reverse complement strand
ATTGATACTCTTTTCTGGCAAGAAGAAGAAGCACAAGAGGAGATGCCTCTGTTGCGTATCCCCATAGATAAGGAAGGGGCAGATATCTTTTATTCAGTTATAGGCCCTGAACCAAAATATCGAGCACAGCTTATTTATCAGGCTGCAATGATTATGAATTCTGTTGGAGATAGTTTTACAATGACATCTTTTCCCGGGTGGGATAACAGCGATATGTGTATGTACACCGGCGATAATGAAATGATGGCAAGGTTAAAACGTGTTCATTTTGATGCAGCTGAAAAACTGAAAGTTAAAAAAATTGTTATGGGGGAGTGTGGTCATGCGTTCAGAAGTGTGTATGATATGGGAAATCGTGCATTAGGATATAAAATGCCACCTATTCAAATTATTCATGCTATTGAGTATTTTAATGATCTTTTTGTGCAGGGAAGGTTGAAAATTACCAAAAAATATGATCAACCGGTTACGTTCCACGATCCTTGTAATATTGTCAGGGGACGCGGACTCCATGAGATGGCTCGTAATCTTATTAAAGAGACTTGCAGTGAATTTATAGAGATGACTCCTAACAGAGAACATAGCCATAACAAAAAATGAAAGCCTTTATAATATAGCTTTTTTATGGACTTTCATATAAAAAAAATAAGGAGAAGGTAAATTGAAAATAAGAACAAGAACAAAAATAGGCAATTTAAATTTTTCCAAATATAATTGTATTGTAAATTATACAAAAAAATCTGTAAAACATTATATGGCAAAACCTTCTGTTTTTAATTATAGTGGGCAAATTGTTATGGTATTTTTTACAGTTTTTTTTATGTTGTCCATAACTTCTGTTGGTGCCCAGGAAGATATCGTTATTGTCAACGATAGTGGATTTACAACCCATGCACGTCCATCTGTTGCTTTTTTACACGATCAGCATAATGAAGATGCTCAAATTGAGGATTGTAACAGATGTCATCATGTTTATAAAGATGGTAAGTTTGTAGAGGATGAATCATCAGAAGACATGGAGTGTTCCGAATGTCATAATAAAGGCGGAAATGACCAACTTGCCCGAATTTATCATATAAATTGCAAAGGGTGTCATACAGAAGAAAAAGCAGGGCCTGTTATGTGTGTTGAATGTCATGTGGATAAATAAGAGGGTTTCGTAAACGGTTACAGGGTTTCTTTGGTTGTAGCGGTTATGAAAGGAGTTATTTGTGTATGGGAATAGTTTTTCAAAGTATTATATTTATTATTTTCATTCTTATTTGTGTATTGTTACTAAAATGGTTTAAAAAATTAACAATACTTCCTTTGGTGGATTTTTATACCAAAGATAAGAATTTAAAAACAGAAGCCGGTGTTTCATATTTAATAAAAGCTGATGATACGACCATTTTAATGGATGTGGGTTTTAATCAAAAAAAAGAACATCCTTCTCCTCTAATTCACAACATAAAAAATCTTGATATATCAATTGATGAGATTGATAGTATTTTTATCAGTCATTTACATTTAGATCATGTTGGTGGGATGTGGGAACAAAAAAACAAACAATTCAGCTTAACGCAAGGCGTTATTAACTTACCTGAAATTCCGGTGTATTCACCTGTTCAAATCAATCCTTCACATTGGAATCCCGGACCTAAAGTAGAAATTGTTAAAAAGCCAAAAAAATTAAAACAGGGCATAGCAAGTACAGGATCCATTCCAAGATGTCTGTTTTTAATGGGAGATACTCTGGAACAAAGCCTTGCCATTAATGTTGAAAATAAGGGCATTGTTTTAATTGTAGGTTGTGGTCATCAAACAATTGAGCGAATAATTGAAAGGGCACAGTTGCTGTTTAATGAGCCAATCTATGCCATTATCGGCGGATTACATTTTCCGGTAAAAAGTGGAAGAATAATGCTTGGACCTGTAAATCTTCAAAATATTGTAGGCACAGATAAAATGCCCTGGCATGGGATTAATGAAACAGACGTACAATCTGCAATTACCGCAATACAACAGATAAATCCTCAATATGTTGCATTATCGCCCCATGATAGCTCTGACTGGAGTATTGATCAGTTTAAAACAGCTTTTAAGGAAAAATATCACGAAATTATGGTTGGTAAAAAGCTTGAGTTATAAATGCCGAGTTTATATAACTTGCCATGGTGGATAATATGTTATAATAAAAAACCAGATAAAAATTAAAAAAGGGGCAAACTTTGGAAAAAAAACAGCGGATGATTCAAGAGTATGTACCTGGCAAACAATTAACCCTTGCCCATATTATTGCAAGCCCTCAAAAAACGGTATATCAACATCTTGGTTTAGATGATGGTGAAGTTAATGCCATAGGCGTGTTGACCATAACGCCGGGGGAAGCTGCTATTATTGCTGCTGATGTGGCTACAAAAGCTGCTGATATTGAAATTGGTTTTCTTGATCGATTCGGTGGTGCTCTTGTTGTTACAGGGGATGTGGCAAGTGTGGAGTCGGCCATGAAAAATGTTCTCTCTTTTTTTGAAAATACTTTAAAATTCAGTATTGTCGATATGACACGATCTTAAGGGTTCATCCTAAGGGTTTACCCTAAGGGAAGGGTGTTTATATGAAAGTCCATAGAAAAGCCACATTATAAAGACTTTCATTTTTTGTTGTGGCATACCATTTGTTGTGGTGGGTATATGAAAAAATTATTGCTTGTTGGGAAAACCGGTTGTGGTAAAACAACGCTAACCCAAGCCATACAGGATCAAAAAATTTCTTTTCGTAAAACCCAGGCAGTGAGTTATTCGGGAGCAATAGTGGACACACCCGGAGAGTTTGCGGAGAACCGTCGGTTTTATTCAGCCCTGGTGGTATCGTCTTATACCTGTGATATTGTCGGATTCGTTCAGGACGCTACAGCAATAAACAGTATATTCCCTCCTAAATTTGCAACCATGTTTAATAAAAAAGTGATTGGAATTATAACCAAGACGGATCTTGATAATTGCAATCTTCTCCGTGCACAAAAGTTTCTTAAATGGGCAGGAGTTAGTGAAATTATTCAAACCAGTGCCATTGAAAATATCGGTATTAAAACCCTTCAATCTTATCTTGATAATAAATCGTTACATAAATAATTATCGTTCAATCGAAATTACTGTGGTAGAATTATCCATATTTCGGGTTATTTCCTTTGCCGGAATAATAAGTATTGACAATGATTTTAAAAAGCGTTATTTGGTTCTCTTATGTATTATATGTAGGCAGAAGGTTGTCAATTTTTTAATAACAATTTTAATGAGGAGAAAATGAATGGCTCACATTGGAACAATTATTATTTACATCATCATGGTATGTGCGGTAGCGGGTGCTTTTGCATATATCAAAGATGATGAAAGCGGTCTTGGCAAAGAGTTTGTTGAAGGTCTGAACAGTATCGGGCCTATTTTTGTACCGGTTGCCGGAATTATGGCAGCCACTCCGTATTTATCGGCTTTTGTTAAAACGGCTTTCGGGCCTGCTTTTGCGTCTGTGGGAGCTGATCCTGCCATTGCGGCCACTACTTTTATTGCAGTGGATATGGGTGGTTATCAGTTGGCTGAAGCCCTTGCCCTTACAAAAGAAAGCTGGATTATGGCAATGGTCGTGGGTTATATGGCCGGAGCAACCATTGTATTTTCAATTCCCGTGGGACTGACAATGCTGGCTAAAAAAGATCACAAATACATGGCCCTTGGCATTATGGCCGGTCTTTTGAGTATTCCCGTCGGTGTGTTTGTATCCTGCAGTATCTTATCTGTTTCAGATCTTGCTGTAAGGGGAATTATATCAGCCAATGCGGCTTCCACCTATGTTCTGTCCCTCTCTTTTAAGTCCATATTTATCAATTTGCTCCCGTTAACACTGTTTTGTGTTGCTCTTGCCATTGGTCTGAAAGTAGTTCCTAAAACAATGGTCAAAGGGTTTCTTATATTCGGTAGAGGTATGAATATCTGTCTGATTCTGGTTCTTGTATTTTCCATTGTTGAATATTTTACGGGTATATTTACTACCCTATTCGGTTCATGGGGATTTGATCCCATCATTGCCGATGAAAAGGATCAGTTCCGTGCTCTTGAGATTGCAGGTTACATTGGAATTATGCTTTGTGGTGCATTTCCAATGGTATATCTTATTAAAAAATACCTTGCACGTCCCATGGATATAATTGGTAGCAAGGTAGGTCTTGAAAGTACTGGTGCTGCCGGTATTTTGGCCGCGGCAGCAAATATTCTGGCCATGTTCAGACTTATTGGAGACATGAGACCTAAGGACAAGGTATTATGTATTGCCTTTGCTGTTTGTGCTGCCTTTATGTTTGGTGATCATCTGGCGTTTACCGCAAATTTTCAGCCTAACATGATTTTGCCTATTCTTACAGGAAAACTGGTCGGAGGAATAACAGGTTTTGGTCTTGCTTATTTACTTTCTGTTCCGGCAGCAGAAGCACTGGAACTTCAGGAAAAAAATGTTTCTTAATAATATTGCTTTTAAAAAATTGTATTAAAGAGACTTTTATTTTTTGTTGTGGCGTATTATTCGCTGTGACAATTTATACAAAATTAAGGAGATATTTAAGTGAACTTGCGAAGTAAAATAAATAACCGAATATTTACATTTAAATCAGTTACGGATGTACTTGCCAAGGCTAATAACGAAAAATCAGGGGATACCTTGGTTGGCCTTGCTGCTGAATCTGCTTCGGAAAGGGTTGCCGCAAAATTATGCCTGTCCAAAATGCAACTCAAGGATATTTATGAAAATCCGGTGATTCCTTATGATGATGATGAGGTTACCCGGTTGATTTATGATGATTTGAACACAACTATTTACAAAAAAGTATGTAATTGGACAGTGTCTGAATTGCGCGAATATATCCTGAGTAGCCAAAATACTCAAAGTGATCTTCTTAATATTTCAAGGGGACTCACAAGTGAAATGATTGCAGCTGTAGCCAAGTTGATGTCAACCATGGATCTTGTTTATGCCTCAAAGAAAATTAAAGTACAGGCTCATTGTAATACCACCATTGGTCTTCCCGGCACTCTCTCTTTTCGAAATCAGCCAAACCATCCCACAGATGATGTAGAAGGTATGATTTCATCCTTAAAAGAGGGGCTGTCTTTTGGAAGTGGGGATGCTGTTTTAGGTATTAATCCTGTAGAAGATAATATTGATAATTTCGAACGGGTTATGACCGCCGTGGTTGATATTCAAAGGAAATATGAAATTCCCACCCAGTCTTGTATCCTTGCCCATGTGTCCACCCAGATGCAGGCACTTGAAAAGGGCGTTCCGGTGGATCTTGTCTTCCAGAGTATTGCCGGCACAGAGAGTGCAAATACTGCATTCGGTATAACCTTGAACATGCTTTCGGAAGCAAAGGATATGGCATTAAAACTTGGTACTGCTACCGGACCCAATGTTATGTATTTTGAGACAGGTCAGGGCTCAGAAATATCTCTGGATTGTCATCATGGGGTGGATGAGATGACATTGGAAGCACGGACATATGGCGTAGGCAGAAGGTACCATCCTTTTATGTTAAATAATGTATCCGGCTTTATCGGGCCTGAAACCATTTATACCGGCAAAGAGGTGATAAGAGCGGATCTGGAGGATCTTTTCATGGGTAAGATGCACGGTCTTTCCATGGGGATTGCACCTTGTTATACCAATCATATGAAAGCAGATCAGGATGATCAGGAAATCGGAACCATGCTTGCCGCCATGGCAGGGTCAAACTTTTTTATGGGGGTTAGCGGAGGTGATGACTGTATGCTTAATTATCAGGATACCAGTTACCATGATAATGCAAGTATTCGTGAAATCCTGGGATTAAGACCTTCCCCTGAATTTGAAAAATGGCTGGAAAAACAGGGAATCATGGAGAATGGAAAGCTGACTGAGCTGGCTGGTGATCCTTCAATATTTGATAAATAAGGGTTTACAAAAAAATAAATTGTATTTATTGGGTGTTGAGAGCCGTACAGGTTACGTTGTGAAAGCGTAGGAATACTGCCTATTTTGAGCTTTCATAACGTAATTCAATTAGACACATCAACATTTAAGAAGTGCAAGTTATTTTTTTTGATACTAAGGAGGGAATATAAACGTGGACAAGCAAGTAGAGAAGGACATTGTAGAAAGCGTTCTTAATAGACTTATTGAACAGGGGATACTCAATACCGGTAGTAGTAGTGGTCCCGATATAAAATCCGAAATAAAACCAGAAATAAAAAATGACCGGAGCAAACCCCATAATGTTAAAATAGATGTTAAAATAGATGCTGAAAATGAACCTGTAACCCTTGAGCCCTTGGAAACAATTGGTGTTAAAAATCCTCATAATCTCGAAGCCTTGAAGATGATGAGAAAATCATCTCCGGCTAGGATTCTTATGGGTCGGTGTGGTGCAAGACAAAGAACATCTTCCCTGCTTAATTTTTTGGCGGATCATGCTGCCGCTGTTGACGCTGTATTTAAGGATGTTTCGGATGAGTGTCTTGAGCAAAATAATCTATTTAATGTCCAGACTGTGGTCAATGATAAGGATGAATATTTAATGAGACCGGACTTGGGCAAAAAGCTTAATGAAGCGGCTAAAAAGACGATTCTTGATAACTGTGAAAAAGGTGTTCAGGTTCAGATTATTGTAGTTGACGGATTAAGTTCCACATCCATTGAAGCAAACATTGCCGATGTAATACCGGCTTTGATTCAAGGACTTAAAACTGAAGGTATTAACGTAGGTAAACCATTTTTTATTAAATACGGTAGGGTAGGTGTTATGGATGATGTGGGCCCATTACTTAATTGTGATGTGGTCGTGGAATTTATCGGGGAAAGACCCGGTCTGATTACTGCGGAAAGCATGAGTGCCTACATGGCATATCGACCGAATCAGGATATGGTTGAAGCTGAAAGAACTGTTATTTCCAATATTCACAAGGGCGGTACTCCTCCTACAGAAGCTGGAGCACACATGGCCACAGTTGTAAAGCAGATTCTTAAGCACAAGACAGCCGGTATTAAGCTTTCAGAGCTTTTGAAATAAAGACTTGAAATAAAAAAATTAAAGTAAAAAACTGGGGTAAAAAAGAGGACAACTTGGGAGCTTGTAAGCATGAAATAATACAGAGTGTCGGTATTGATATTGGTACCACTACTACCCAATTGGTGGTTAGTCGGCTTACCGTGAAAAACGTTGCACCGGGAAGTCTTGTACCAAGGATGCAAATTACCGATAAAAAAGTAATCTATAAGAGCGATATTCATTTTACGCCGATTTTGAATAACGAGCTTGTTGATACGGAAAAAATATTTTCACTGATTACCTCTGAATTTGAAAAAGCTGGTGTTCGCCCCGACGATATTGATACAGGGGCAGTCATTATTACAGGTGAGACGGCAAAAAAAGAAAATGCAAAACGTATATCCGATCAAGTTGCCGGTTTTGTCGGAGATTTTGTTGTGGCAACAGCCGGAGGCAAGCTTGAATCTGTTATTGCCGGTAAGGGATCTGGTGCATCAGATTATTCAAAAAATAATTTTTGTACCGTAGCCAACATTGACATCGGAGGCGGAACTGCCAATATTGGTATTTTTAAAAGTGGGACAGCCATTGATTCTTGCTGTATTAATGTCGGTGGCAGACTGCTTTGCCTTGACCGGTCGGATGAAAAAATCACTGCCATTGCAAAGCCCATGGAAGCTGTGATTAATGACTGCAATCTTAATATGAATATTGGCGATAAGGCGGATAAGAGACAGATAATGGCAGTCTGTACACGCATGTCCAGGGTAATATTAGAGTGCATCGGCCAGCTACCTCTTAGTAACCTTGCTCGTAGATTGTTAATGACCAATGCTTTACGGTTAGATTATAATATTGACACGGTTATGATTTCCGGAGGTGTTGCCGACTATGTTTATAGTGGACAAGAATGCAATTCTCTTCAAGAAATAGCAATATACGGCGATATTGGTCCCCTGTTTGGCAAAACCCTGGCGGATTTATTCGCAATGGGCAATCTTTCTTTAATACGCCCTACGGAAACTATCCGTGCCACCGTAATTGGTGCCGGTGCCCGTACCGTGGATGTTAGTGGTAGTACCATTTTTGTAGAGGATGCTGTTTTACCATTGAAAAATGTTCCAGTGGCGGTTCTTAATGAAATTGTTCCGGATGAAGAGATGATAGCCCGAACTATTTTACAAAGCATTGAAATTCTTTTTGAAGAAGAAATCCTCGATAATTTCGCTCTGGGTTTGCCGGATATGGGTTATCTTGATTTTAAGCAGATTCAAATACTTGCAACTGGTATTATTAAAGGGCTTGACGGTGTAATAAAAAAAGAGTTGCCGGTTATTATTGTCTTAGAACAAGATATCGGTAAAGTGCTTGGGCAGAGTATTCGGACCATAAAGAAAAATATAAATGTTATCTGTGTTGATCAGTTGCAAGTCAATGAGGGAGATTATATTGATATTGGCAGATCAATTGCGGGAGGAACGGTCGTTCCCGTGGTTATCAAATCACTGGTTTTTGAAACAAAACAGATTTAAATAAATAAATTGTTTGTGAACCCTTAGGGCTTACTCAAAAATAACTTGTACTTCTTAAACGCTGATATGTCTAATTGGATTACGTTGTGAAAGCTCAAAATACGATAAGTATTCCTACACTTTCAAAACGTAACCCAATCAGGATCTCAACACTCAATAAATATAATTTATTTTTTGTGAACCTTAAACCATGAAAATGGAGGTAATATAGATGAAAGGTGATGCATTACGTGCAAAAGTATTAAGTGTTAAACTCATTGCCAATGTGAATCCGGATATGGCCAAGGCATTAAGTCTTAACCCCGGCCATAGAAGTATTGGAATTTTTACTACAGACATTGATGATGTCGGTTATACTGCCCTTGATGAAGCAACCAAAAAGGCTGAAGTAAAGGTAGCTTATGCCAAGTCCTTCTACGGTGGTGCAGTTAATGCCAATACAAAGCTTGCCGGTGAGTTTATTGGTATTCTTTCAGGCCCAACACCTGCTGAGGTTAAAAGTGGTATTGATGTCGCCATTGACTTTATTGAAAACGATGCGGCATTTTACAGTGTCAACGATGATGATAGTATCTGCTACTATGCCCACTGTATTTCACGGACAGGTTCTTATCTTTCCGAAACAGCGGGTGTTAAAGAGGGAGAATCTCTGGCATACCTGATAGCTCCTCCTCTTGAAGCCATATATGCCCTTGATGTGGCAATGAAATCGGCGGATGTCAAGATGTCTCAATTTTATGGCCCACCTTCTGAAACCAACTTTGGAGGAGGTCTTTTGACCGGTAGTCAATCTGCCTGTAAATCCGCTTGTGATGCATTTGCAGATGGTGTTAATTTGGT
>NBLS01000112.1:3958-7402 GCA_002084385.1 Desulfobacteraceae bacterium 4572_19 | reverse complement strand
ACAGTTTTTAATACTGTTTTTGATGGAAAGTTGAGGGCGGAGGCATGGATAAATGAAACTTTATTAGCTGCAAAGTCTCCAGCTGCTTTATCAGCAATAAGACAAAGAGAACCTTTAGATGTTTCAGTAGGTGTATTTACAGATGAAATAGAACAAACAGGGGAATATAATGGGGAACAATATATAGCAATAGCAGAAAATCATAGGCCTGACCATTTAGCACTTTTACCCGGTTGTGAGGGAGCTTGTAGTTGGGCGGATGGTTGTGGTATTAGGGTAAACAAAAAGAAAAAGGAGGTAAATGAAGACATGCAAGTAAACGAAAAAGTAAAAAAGGATTATGTCAATCTTTTAATTCAAAGTATGGGGTTTCGTGAAATAGGAAATCAGATACAACATTTATTAGATGAAATGGATACGGAAGGAATATATCATTATTTAGAAGAAGTATATTCCACGTATTTTATTTATCGTAAAGAAGGAAGGGATGGCACAATGTATTTCAAAAGAAGCTACACAACTGAAAATGATGTAAAAGTTACATTTACAACAGAACCAGTAGAAGTAGTTCGTGAATTAAATTATATTAATATAAATCAAAAAAAGAATAACATGGCAAAAGAAACACAATGCCCTGAATGTGTAGAGGCATTAATCACAAACAAACAGACCAATTTCACAGAAAATGATAGAGAATGGTTATTAACACAATCGAAAGAAGTATTGGATAAATTAATTCCAAAACCAGTTCCTGCTGTTAATGCTCAACAAACTATCACGAAGGAAGCGGCAATTAATGTATTAAAACAAACTATCAAAACTCCAAAAGATTTTGTAGCCTTGTTACCTGATACATTACAGGATCAAATGACTTCTGCTTTATCTGTACATCAAAGACAGAGAGAATATTTAGTAAAAAGTATTTTAGATAATACGAAGGATGTATGGACGGAAGATGATTTAACAAAAATGAATACTAATATGTTGGAGCGTGTTGCTAAGAGCGTTAATGTAAAAAAAGAAAATGTTATTGATTATTCTGCATTAGGACAAGTAACAAATAATACAGCTGAATTTACTGTAGATGATTTTTTAGCACCAGCAGGAATTGAATTTAACAAAACAAAATAAAAGGAGGTAGAAAATGAATACAATTAAGGTAAAAAAATATTCTCATGTACTTGAAGAATATGTAGCAGCGGGCACAATTACCCCGGGGTTCTTATTAGAATTTACATCTGCTGGCGAAGTACAGGCACATTCTAATGCGGGGCAGAATATGCTTCCATTATTTGCAGTAGAAGATGAATTACAAGGTAGAGGGATTAATGATGATTATACAGCGGATGAACAAGTACAAACATGGGTGCCATATCGCGGCGACTTTGTTTACGCTTTATTGAAAGATGGTGAAGATGTAGCAATTGGTGATTTATTAGAAAGTGCGGGAGATGGTACACTTCAAAAACATATTCCTGATACTGTTTCAAGTGCTGGAGAATTAACGTCATATACAAATCAAATTGTAGGACAAGCATTGGAAGCTGTAGATTTAACAGCAACAGCAAATACAGCAGCAGGAAGAATTAAAGTAAGAATTTTATAAAAGGAGGTAAAACATGTACGTTATGTCTTTTAAAGGCGGCGATAAAAAGAATCCCGCAAATTATTCAATGGTGCAAATTCAAACAAATGCAACATTACGAAGAGATGAATGGAAATATTTAGACCAAGCTGTTTTGAAGGTAGCTGAATCACGTTTAAATGGTATTGCGGATTTAATTGCTTCAGGATTGACATTTGATTTAGGTAATGGAATGCAATCTACTGTATTAGAATATCATGATGTGAGTGATGCACTTTCTGCTACCATGTCTATGGACGGGATTAATAGAGGGCAAAATGATAGACCTGTATATACTACTAACTATTTACCTTTACCAATTATTCACGCAGATTATGAGATTAATAGTAGGGTATTAGCAGCTAGTAGAAATATGGGCAATCCTTTAGACACAACAGCAGCAGAACGAGCAGCAAGGAAAGTGAATGAGAAATTAGAAAATATGTTATTCACAAATGAAACATATAAATACGGTGGGGGTACTATTTATTCGTATTTGAATCATCCAAATAGAAATTTAGCAACTTTATCAACTCCATGGACTAATTCTTCAAAAACAGGGGCTCAAATTGTAAATGAAGTAATTTCTTTGAAACAAAAAGCAATTAACAAACATTTCTATGGACCTTATATGTTATATATTCCTACAGCTTATGAAACTGTAATGGATGAAGATTACAATCCAACATCAGCAAGTCCAATGACAATTCGCCAACGTATTGAAGCAATTTCAGGTATTAAAGGCGTGAAAGTGGTTGATACATTGCCTTCTGATAATGTATTACTTGTGCAGATGACTTCAGATGTTGTACGACTTGTTCGTGGAATGGGTATTAGTAATGTGGAATGGAAATCTGAAGGAAATATGGTGACAAATTACAAAGTAATGACGATCCAAGTTCCTCAAATACGCTCAGACCAATCAGGTAATATGGGTTTGGTTCATTTAGCATAATTTTCATATATTATTAATCAAATATAAAAAACAAATGGAACGAACAATAAAATCAGATATGCCTATATGGAAATATATAGGCAAAGGGTCATTTACAACGAAGGCGGGGGTTATCATAAAATCAAATCAAGTGTTTAATGCATTAGAAGATGATATCCCCTTTGCATTCAGAGATGTAATTATTTTACAAAATGAACCGAAACAGGAAGTTACAGAAGTACAACAAGATTCTTTTTATAGCAAGCAAGAAGTTATAAAAGGTTGGTATAATGTAGTGGATACGGAAGGGAAAATTTTAAATGAGAAAAAATTACGTTCTGATGCAGCTGATGAATTAATAGAAGAATTAAATAATATAAAGTAATAAGTTATGCAATGGGACATTCCAAAAATATGGCAAGGTGGTGATGTTTGGATACTTGGAGGGGGTTCTTCTTTGGTACAACAATTTAATATTCCAAATAATATAGTGGAAGATGTACGAAGTGGAAAATGTTCTATTGCAGCTTATTCTCCTTATTTATTTGAATTACATAAAAAACATATCTTGGCGGTAAATACTTCTTTTTTATTAGGCAACTGGGTAGATATGTTATTTTTTGGTGATGATACTTTTTACGATTTATGTAGTAGAGAAATTACAATGTATAAAGGATTGAAGGTATCTTGCCATTTTAAATTCGATGCATTAAAATATAAGAAAAAAGGAATTCGTTATATTAAAAAATCTATAAAGAGGGAGGGTATATCAATAAAGAAAGGTGAAATAGCATGGAATAAGAATTCGGGAGCTGCTGCAATTAATATAGCGGTACACACGGGGGCAAAAAGAATTATTTTAGTTGGATTTGATATGGCATTAGAT
>NBLS01000112.1:0-3931 GCA_002084385.1 Desulfobacteraceae bacterium 4572_19 | reverse complement strand
TGGCATTCATTTTATAAACAACCGAAAGCTACTGAAATATTATTTGCCAAACATTTAGAAGGATTTGGGGCAATAAAGGAAGATGCGGATAAATTAGGTGTTACAATTATTAATACATCTATGGATTCTAAGATAAAACAATTTGAAAAAATAAATTATAAGGAATTACTATGATATTAATAACAGGCGCAGCACGTTCAGGCACATCATTAATTGCAGGTATTATAGATATTTGTGGGGGATTTGGTGGTGAGATGTTTGGACCTTCTAAATATAATAGAAAAGGAATGTATGAAAATACGTATATAAGAGAACGGATTATAAAGGCATACATAAGTGAGATGAATGTGGATGCACGTTGTCAATATCCTTTACCTGATATTTCTAAAGTTGCTATTGTACCTGATTTTAATAAGAAAATAGAAGATATTTTTTATCGACAAGGTTGGGATGGAACTCAGGCTTTATTTTATAAGTGCCCAAAAATTTCGCATATTTGGAAATTATGGAAGCATGCCTTTCCATGCGCTAAGTGGGTTATTGTAAGAAGGAGAACTGAAGATATTGTAAATTCTTGTATTAGGACAGGTTTTATGAATGCTTTTGATAATAAAAATATCCAAAAAGAAATAAATGTAAAATCTACGAAACAAGGTTGGACATGGTGGGTTAATGAGCATCAAAAACGGTTTTTAGAAATAAAGAATTCAGATTGCAATAGTATAGAAATTTGGCCTGAAAAAATGGTAGAAGGTAATTATACAGAAATAGAAAATTTAATTAATTGGCTTGGTTTAGAATGGAAGGAAGAGGAGGTAAAGAAATTTATTGAGCCTAAATTATTTTCACATAAAAAGAAAGGAAAATAAATGAGAACAACGGCACAAGCAGTTAAGGATATATTAGATAAGACACAGTTAACTGATACGGATATTGAAACTTATATTCAGACAGCTAATTTGTTAATAGAAAATATAATTCAAAAACCATTAACGGAATCTTTATTAACTGAAATTGAAAAATGGTTATCCGCACATTTAATTTCTATTACTCGGGAACGTTTTACAACGGAAGAAAAGATTGGAGATGCTTCTGTAAAATATGCGGGTAAATATTTAGAAGGACTACATTCCACATCTTATGGGCAAATGGTTTTAATTTTAGATACTTCTAATTCTTTTGCATCACAACAAAAAAAGGAATATAGATGCGTATGGAAATAAACAATTCAAAACTCCAATACAAATTTATGGTAGATTTGAAAGTATGGAGAAAGTAGAAATGAATGATGCTGGGGAAATGGATACAGTGGATTCAAAAATATTTGTACTTGAGGACGTTGTAAAAAATGGTTATCTTTATTTAGGGGAATTAAGTGAAGTAATATCTATTTCCACACCTTTAAAGATAGAGAAGGCTTGTAGGATTATTTCATTTTCTAAAATTCCTTCTTTAAATAAAACTAATGAATTTATACGTATTGCATATTCAAAAACAAATATAGGAAATGAAAGCGGGTTTTAATTTAAAAGGGATGAAGTCAATACAGGATAAAATGAATGCAGAGGTAAAGGCAATTTCAGGTAAATCTATGAAAGTGGTACGCAACTCCTGTATATATGCCGCACCCCGGAATATTTATGGGATTTACTGCAAGTTATGCATGGGAAGTACATTCAACGGATAAACATTATAAACGTAAAGATTCAGGTGCTGGGTTTTTTCAAAAAGCATTAGAAAATAATTATAAAAATATTTTAGAAGAAATTAGGAAGGAGGCACTTATATGAAACCCGCATCGTACGATATAAAAGATTTGATAGAAGTAGATTCCGAATTACTTTTAGAATTAAAAAACACTCCAATATATTGTAATATCCAAATGCCAACAAAAACGCAATCGATTACAATTTATGATACAGGCGGACCACCCCCGCAACAGACATTAGGAGGAGGTGAATATATATATACTTCAATTCAAATAAGAGTGAGAACATTTACATATATAGAAGGTTTTAATTTTTTAAGAGCAATACAAAATTATCTACATAACACAACACGCGAAATAAATGGAACATTATATACTGCTATTATAGTATCTTGTGAACCAACACTATTGACTTGGCGGGATAATGGAATGGTAGATTTATTTATTAATTTAAACATACAAAGGAGATAAAATTATGGGAACAATTACAGGAGTAGGAACAAAATTCAGACGCTGGGATGCTAATGCAACAAGTTCGGGGGGAGCTTGGGAAGAAATTGGTGAAATTACAGGTATAGACGGACCGGGTAAATCCCGCGATACAGTAGAAACAACAACTCTATCCGTAGAGGATGGATATCGTACATTTATAGGTGCTTTGCGTGATGGTGGAGAAGTTGCATTATCTATGAATTTTACTGCAGCAACTTACGCAATAATGAATGAAGATTTTGAATCAGATACTCCCGGTAATTATGAAATAGTATTACCGGATGAGGAGGAAACATCATTTGAATTTGTAGGACTAGTAACAAATTTACCACTTGCCATCCCTTTAGATGATAAAATTACATGTGATACGACTATTAAGATTAGCGGAAAGCCTGTAATTAATTCAGGGGCAGCAAGTGGGGCACCTGCATAATATTATAAATAAAATACTTTAATCATAAGTAATAAAAAAACTAAAAAATTAAAAAAATGGTAGAATTTGTAACAATACAAGGAAAACAATATCCAGTACGAGTAAGTTATTCAGTTTTAAAAAATGTGAAGGCATCAACAGGAAAAAGCATTGACATGGATTCCTCACAAGATTATGAATTATATGAGAGCATTTTATTTTTTGCTTTAAAATCTGGAGCGAAAGCGCAAGGGATTGAATTTAATTGGAAAATTGAACAAATGGAAGAAGTTTTAGATGAATGTTTTTTTGAATTCATTAATTTGATACCGTTGTTTTTTCCAAAAAACTTAAAAGCGGCAAGGGAGATGTCGCACAACAAGAAGAAATAAATTATAATAAATTATGCGGGATAGCAATATCCCGTTTACATATTTCAAGTTTTGATTTTTATGAAATGACACCTGTAGAATTTCAGTATGCTTTAAATGATTTTAGAGAATTACAAGAACAGGATATAAAAATTTCATACGAACGAATGCGGGTACAGACAATGCACATTCATAATATTAGTTCTGTAACTAAGAAGAAATATAAGAATGTGAAACAGTTTATGCCATTTACGTGGGAAAAGAAACAAAAACAAACCACGGAAGAAATGAAGGCGATTTTATTAGCATTAGGGAAATCTATGGGTGCTATTGATAAAAGGAAAGGGAAAAATAAATGACAGGCTCATTTTCATTAGGAACATTAACGGCGTATCTCGGGGCAGACACAACGCAATTTAAAAAGGAATTAATGCAAGCTTCTGCATTAATGCAAAATACAGGCAAGCAGATGACAGCAGTAGGCAAGCAGATGTCTATGTCATTAACAGCTCCTTTGGTTGCTGCTGGGGCAGTGTTTACGAAAGTAAGTGCTGATTTTGAAAAGTCGTTAAATCAGGTGAAAGCAGTTTCAGGTGCTACAGATGCACAAATGGAACAATTAGCAAACCAAGCAAGGGATTTAGGTAAAAGTACTAAATTTTCTGCCAAAGAAGTTGCTGATGGAATGTCCTTTTTATCAATGGCAGGATTTTCCGTACAGGAAACAATGGATGCTTTAGCTTCTACTTTACATTTGGCATCTGCTGGTAATATGGAATTAGCAGAAAGTGCCGATATTGTTTCTAATATAATGCAAGGATTTGGGAAAAGTGCTGATAAGACTGCAGAGGTTGTAGATATATTAACAAAAACATTTACCACTTCGAATACAAATTTATCCCAATTAGGGTTGGCGATGAGTTACGTTGCCCCTGTTGCAAAAGCATT
>NBLS01000111.1 GCA_002084385.1 Desulfobacteraceae bacterium 4572_19 | reverse complement strand
ATATTTGAAAATATTATTCAATTGATGGCACTTACCGGCAACGGAAGTTTGCTGTTTATAAAAGCTGTATTAACACCTGTAAAATTCGTACTTTTTGCTTTATCTGGATTAATTGCTATTGGCTCTCTTGTATTTGGTGTTGTGCAAAAAATTAAAAATAGATAATTATAAAAACAGATAAAATTTTATTTAAGGGTAAGGATAACAAACAAATGCTTAAAAAAACATTTGATACACACTTTAGTGCATCAATAAAAGCTACCTTTTTACTTTATGAATTTATATGGAAAGCAATTATTCCATTATTAAAACATAAAATGCGAACTTTAAATTATAGATTTCCAAAAGCAGATATATGGATTCAGGTAGCTTCTGTTGGAGAATCATATCTTCTTTATGAAATTTTAGATAACTTTCATCCTAAAAGACCTTTGGTAATTCTTCTTACTTCAAATACCTTACAAGGATTGGAAATATTAAATCAAATAGCATTAAATTATAACCTCAACCATACAAATCTTAACATTAAAATTGCATATTTCCCTTTTGACAAACCTTCATTTATGAAAAAAGCTGTAAAACAGATTAATCCGCAACTTGCTGTTATGCTTGAAACTGAAATTTGGCCGGGATTATTTTATGCTTTAAAGAGACAAAATATAAAAATTGTTATTGCCAATGCCAGAATAACAACAAAAAGCCTTAACGGATACAAAAAGCTACCATTTATCTGGCCGGCAATTGCACCTACAAAAATACTTGCTGTTTCTGATGATGATGCTCTTAGATTCGCATCTCTTTTTAATATGGAAAATATTAAAGTTATGCCGAATATTAAATTTGATAAGATGGAACGGGAAATAGAACAGCAAATAAAAAATAATCCATTACGGCACCTTATCTCTCCTTTATCAAAATTTATTGTATTAGGTTCCATAAGAAAAGAAGAAGAGTCTGATGTTGGAAAAATTATTTGTAAAATTTTATCAGAAAAAAAAGATGCCGTTATAGGTCTATTTTGCCGACACATACATAGGGCAAAAAATCTTGAAAAAATCTTGAACGGCCATTTAATTCCATCCGTTTTAAGATCACAAATATCAGATACTGTCCCAAATGGAACTGTTATTATATGGGATAAATTCGGAGAACTTATACATGCTTATAGTCTTGCTAAAGCTGCTTTTGTCGGTGGAAGCCTCTATCCTAAGGGAGGCGGACAAAACTTTCTTGAACCGCTAACCTGCGGAATAGCTCCTGTTATCGGTCCACATTGGGAAACATTTGCATGGGTTGGTAAAAAAATTATTACGCAAAAACTTGTTTACGAAGCACAAGATTGGAAAGAAGTATCAGATATTTTACTTGAAAATATAATGATTCCACTTAAAAAAGAAAAAATTATAATTGCTGCATATAATTACATGAAAAAAAACAGAGGTGGGAGTGCCATGGTTGCTAAGGAATTAATTATCTGACGGTTTATAGATCCTGTATTTTGCAAATAGGTATTGGTTCCATTTTATGCCGATTTGCACTATTGAATTTTTTATAGATTTTTAATACTTCTTTTTCTCTTTTACTTAACTGTAAACTGTTTTTTTGGCTTGCTTCAAAGTTCATAGCCCATTCAAGTTCCGGATATGTGGCTCCAAGTTGACTTTCATCAGTTCGGTCATCATCCCATAGTCCGTCAGCAGGAGAGGCTTTAAGTATTTCATCAATTATTCCAAGTTCCCTGCCGATGGCATAAACTTCAGATTTTACAAGATCAGCGATGGGTGAAATATCTACTGCACCATCTCCATATTTTGTATAGAAGCCAACACCGAAATCTTCAATTTTATTACCGGTACCAACCACAAGCATTTTATGGTGGGATGCAAAGGCATAAAGTGTTAGCATCCTAAGTCTTGATTGGGTATTTGCCATGGTCAGGTCATCCTGGATATTATCGGGTAAGGATTTTTCCAGAGTTTGAAATGCAGAAGATAAGTCTGTTTTAAATCCTTTTACATTGTCGAATTTTTTTTCTAACCAGTCAATATGATTTTGTGAAAGGGAGCAGTGTTTAACTGAATGCCTGTGAATAGGCATATTAATTACAATTGTTTTTTTCTGTGTTTTTGCACATAGGGTGGACGTTACAGCAGAATCTATCCCTCCCGAAACACCTATAATAAATCCTTTTAAATTTGACTTGTTGCAATAATTATCTAACCAGTTTATGATGTGCGTTATAATATTGATAGTTTTCATGTAATCCGCTTCCTTAGAGTTTTTAAAAGTGGTTTATAAAACAATATGGTACAATAAAAAAGAGTAAGCGTTCACAATACCTCATCTTCGCATAAATAGCTTGTTATATATTAAAAAAACTTTTTACTAAAGAAGAGGCAAAACTTTATCTCGAACTGAGTATGCAGTTAGAAGCACCTTCAGATTTTGCTAAAAGAACCGGTCATGATGCTGAAAAAATGAAAGAACAATTAGAAATTATGGCTCAAAAGGGTACTCTTTTTAGAAAAAGAAGTGGTGAAAAACTGTTTTATGCGGCAGTTCCATACGTTATTGGTTCGTATGAATTCCAGCTTAAAACAATGGATAAGGAATTTGCAGATTTAATGGAACAGTATAATGATGAAAAATTTACATCATCTATCAGTAACTGTATAGCACCATTAAGAACTATTCCTGTCCACAAGTCTTTAACTGTAAAGCATAATGTTGCATCTTATTTTAATGCCAGAGAGATTGTAAAATCAAAAAAATTAATTTCCCTTGCAGATTGTGTATGTCGTGTTCAGCAAAAGCTTATAGGAAAAGGATGCGATAAACCGATGGAAGCATGCTTTGCCTTTGGATCACACGCAAAATATTATATAGAAAATAATATGGGGCGTGAAATAAGCCAGGAAGAGGCTCTTGCTATTTTAGATGAGTGCGAAAAAGCAGGGCTTGTTAATCAACCAGCCAGTATGATTAACCCCGGAGGGATGTGTAACTGCTGTTCTGACTGCTGTGGCGTTTTAAAAGCTGTTTCTAAATTGCCAAAGCCGGCTGAACATGTAATGAACGATTATCGTGTAAAAGTAGATGTAGAAAATTGTATAGGCTGTGGAATTTGTATTGATAGGTGTCAGATGGATGCAGTAACAGTTGATGATGAACAGTCATTGGCCGTAATCAACAAAGACAGATGTATCGGGTGCGGTTTATGTGTAACCACATGCCCTGAGGAAGCAATGATCATTGAATTCAAGGGAAAAGAAAATACAATTCCTGCAAATGGAATGGAATATATGGTTAACAATGCCAATAAAAGAGGGGTATCGCTTATTCCTCTTTCAATGAAATAGAGTAACTTTAAAAGGGCAGGTAAAAAATGAAACAAATAGCAACCACTTGGAGCATAGCATTACTTATTTCAGGAGCCACAATTGGTGCAGGTATTCTTGGCCTGCCAATTCAAACAGGTCAGGCAGGATTTATTCCTTCGTTTGTTGCCATCACTGTATTATGGCTTTTTATGTTTATTTCAGGTTCGATTATTGCCGAACACTATTTACGGGCTGAAGATAAAGGAATTGATCTTCCTGGAATTTTTGAGAGAGCTTTTGGTACTTCCGGTAAATATGTTGCAGCCGCTGATGCTTTTTATGTTTTAATATTTTTTATACCTGCAACATTTATCGCCCTTTATGGTATGAATTTGGTTTTAAAAGCCAATACGATATTGATGCTTATTATGGGCGTAGCTTTTATTGTTTTGATTACAACCGTTTCAGGAGAAATTAATTTTGAACGATACTCTTTTCAAGACTGGGAGTATATTCCTTTTTGTCTGCCGGTTATATTAACGGCCTTTGTTTTTCATAATATTATCCCATCTATATGTCGTAATCTTGACCATGATAAAAAAGCTATTCGTAAAGCTATGTTTGTAGGTACGTTACTTCCATGCGTAGTTAATATTATTTGGGTCGCAGTTGTAACAGGAGCTTTGCCGTTGGAAAGCATAGAAGCTGCGGCGGTAGCTAACCAGCCTGCAACAGTTCCCCTTGCAAGTTTTATTAAATCAAATACTTTAACCATGGCAACCATGATTTTTTCATTTGCAGCAATCTTTACATCCTATGTTGCTGTGGCTGTAGGATTGCGTAATTTCTTTCACGATATGTTCTCCTGGGGAAAACAAGAAGTAAAACCATTTTGGCCAATCTTTTTTACTTATGTACCACCACTTCTTGTTGTTTTAATCTATCCCCAACTGTTTTTAAGTGCCTTGGATATTGCAGGTGGTGTGGGAGTTGTAATTATTTTTGGAATTCTTCCGGCAATGATGATGATTAAAAGACATCATACTACCTTGCGTTACATAACCGGATGGTTTCTAATAATTATTTTTATCGCTATAATGTTGATGACCATTGCTAAAGAAGCTAATTTAATAACTATTAAACCACATATTGAATATTGGAAAAGTGTTCATCAGGTAAAATCCTAAGGGTTCACTCTAATTTAATAACAGTGGGATAGTTAAGGTGTATAACCTTGAAAATTATGAAAATCTGTTATACATGGTTATGGAAGATTTCGGAGGAGAATCCCTTGATAAAATTTTATTTAATATAAGTTTAAATCCAAAACAGTTTCTTCAACTTGCAATTTCTATTATTACCAGCCTTGGAAAAATACATGAAAGAAATATTATTCACAAGGATATTAATCCTTCACAAGGATATTAATCCATCCAATATAGTATGGAATAGAGCAACCGGAGAGGTGAAAATAATAGACTTTGGAATTTCAACAGAACTGTCAAGGGAAAATTTGGAAATTAAAAATCTTGATAACCTTGAAGGTACAATAGAGGGAAAATTTGAAAATTAAAAATCTTGATAACCTTGAAGGTACAATAGCCTATATCTCCCCGGAACAAACAGGAAGAATGAATCGCAGTTTAGATTATCGTACCGATTTTTATTCACTTGGTGTAACACTCTATGAAATTCTTACAGGAAAACTTCCCTTTGCAGAAAAAAATCTCATGACGGTGATTCATAACCATATTGCCGCCAGTCCTGTTTCTCCCGTTAAAAGAAAAAATATCAGTTGGGTAACTGAAAATGAAAAGAGGGTGTTTTATTATTTATCAGATATAATATTAAAGTTAATGTCAAAATCTGCTGAAGACAGATATCAAAGTGTATTTGGATTAAAACATGATTTTCTCTTATGCCTCGATCTGGTTCAATTAAAAGAGTGTAAAAAAAATCAAGGATTTAAACCCGGAGAAAAAGATATCTCCATGTATTTTAAAATTCCCCAGAAGCTTTATGGAAGGGAGATAGAATTAGAGTTTATATTAGATAAATTTAAAAGAGTATGCCTTGGAAAAAAAGAGTTTGTTTTGGTAGCTGGTTATTCAGGTGTTGGAAAGTCGGCACTGGTTATGGAGATATATAAATCGGCAGCCGAAAAGCGTGGATATTTTATTCAGGGCAAGTTCGACCAGTTTCAAAGAGATATCCCTTATTCAGCTTTTACTTATGCTTTTGCAGGACTGGTAAAATATATTTTATCTGAAACCGAAGATCGTATTGCATCATGGAGAGAAAGGTTATGCAAGGCTCTGGGGTATAATGGACAGATAATAATAGATTTAGTGCCTGAAATGGAATTGCTAATAGGTAAACAGCCGGAATTATCCAAATTAGGCTTAGATGAAGTTAGAAATAGATTTAACACTACTGTTCAGGATTTTATTCGTGCTTTGGGAGGAGAGGAATATTCCATAGTTATTTTTTTAGATGACTTGCAATGGGCAGATTC
>NBLS01000110.1 GCA_002084385.1 Desulfobacteraceae bacterium 4572_19 | reverse complement strand
CAGGAAAAATTAATCGTGAAAAAGGTCTTTATGCTGAATATTTTATTATTCAGCAATTAAGATACAGGGCATATAAAAACGATTTATTATTTCAATCTTTTACACATAATCTTGAAAATCAGGATAGTAATTACTCTTTAATTTGCGAAGTTAAAAACCGTGAAAAAAAGTTTTCCAAAAAAGATGCCGAAGAGTTCTCTTTAAAGTTAGAAAAATTAATAAAATCAGAAAATATTAAAAATAGTGTCGGGCTTATTTTTTCAAATTCAGGATTTACACCAACCGCCATAAATTTTTTAAAAGAAAACAATTTTGCATACAGCGATGATGCTCATTGGTTTGATGATAATAATTAATATATAAATTGTACGCATAATTTTTTGTAAGATATTTGGTAACCGTTCACGACCAAGAAATGTGATTTTTCGGTAATCTCACATTTGTAAGCGTTCACAAGTGCCTTATATTCGAATATAATGACAAATTAGGCAACGGCCAATTTACAGCCAAGGGCATCAAGAATCCTTTTGATGGTATCAAATTTTGGAGAACTGTTCGCTGACAAGGCTTTAGAAAGATTTTGACGGCTAAGGTTGGTTTTGCGTGCTATTTCACTCATATCCTGTGCCTTTGCCACATTAGCTATAGCCATAATAAGTTGTTCAGTATCTCCATCTTCAAAGGAAATTTTGAGATAATCCCTAACCATTTCAGGGGTATCAAGGTATTTACTGGGATCCCATTTACTGGTGGTTATTTTCATAGTAATTTACTCCAATGCGACCATGACAGCCTTTGCTTTCTCAATATCATTGTTTTGTGAGGACTTATCACCACCGCAAAGCAACAGAACAATCGTTGACATTCCAGTCGCTGTTTTTTCTATGGTGTAATAAATTCGATAACCCGGGCCAAAAAAGAAACGCAATTCAAACAGGTTTGAACCAAGTGCTTTGTAATCACCAAAGTTTCCCTTTCCGATATAATCAAAGCGTTTAATAATTCTTGCTCTGCTCATCGTGTCTTTAATTTTAGATAACCACTTATCAAAAATATTGGTTGTTCTAATTATGTAATTCATAGTCGTACTGTCATATGTGAAAGACGATTTGTCAAGAAAAAATATAAAATCCATGTCTGAAGAAATTGAAAGTTTAAAAAAAATGTTGCAACAAGGAAAAACATGATATACAAGCACGGAGTTTGGAAGTGGTGAATTCGGTAAGTTTTAAGTGACTTTCAGGATGCAGAAAAAACGCTCCATTTCCGCTCCATTTGGCTTCTAAAAGCTTGAAAACACTGTAAAATGGTATTATTAATCCTGACTACGAATCAGGAGGTGGGAGGTCGAATCCCTCTAAATATGCCATAAAAACAAGGTTTTCAGCGTTTTTTAACTGGAAGCCTTTACATGGAAGATAGGTGGAATATTTTCTTCTACCGGTCGTGCATCTTTTCTTGGTGATCCTGAAATGAAAACCATGAAAATGGTTATTGAGGATATCAATAAAAATGGTGGAATTGACGGGCATCAATTGGAAGCTATTATCTATGACTCGGAAGGTAAACCCGAAAAAGCAGTAAGTGCTGTAAATAAACTTATACATAAAGATAAGGTACTTGCCATAATAGGGCCTAGCACAACACCTACAACTCTTGCTATTGCAAGTTTTGTTGAAAAAGCTCAAATCCCTTTAATAAGCTGTGCAGCAGGAGTTAAAATTACCCAGCCTGTTAAACCATGGATATTTAAAACAGCTCAAAGTGATCTTCTTGCTGTTGCTGCAATTTACCAGCATATGAAAAAAAATAATATTAAAAAAATTGGAATACTTACAGTTGCAAACTCCTTTGGTGAGAGTGGAAAAAATCAGCTGATTAATCAGGCAAAAGATTTTGGATTAGAGGTCGTTCAAATTGAAAGTTTTGGTGCTAAAGATACGGATATGACAGCTCAACTTACAAAAATAAGATCGGCATCACCGGATGCTGTTGTTTGCTGGGGTACAAACCCTGGACCTGCTGTTGTTGCAAAAAATGCCAAACAACTTAATATGAAAACTCCTCTTTACCAAAGCCACGGTGTTGCATCCCCTAAATTTATAGAGCTTGCAGGTGAAGCTGCAGAAGGAATTATTCTTCCATCCGGTAAAATTCTTGTTACCGATCTTCTTGTTAAAGAAGATGTGCAGAAAAAAGTACTTGAAGACTATATTGCACAGTATAATGCAAAATGGACAAAAGGAGTTTCCGGTTTTGGTGGTTATGCTTATGATGCTGTTAATATGCTTGCAAAGGCACTTAAAGGAAGCAATGGTGATAAAAATAAAATACGTAATGCTCTTGAATCAATGAAAAATCATGTTGGTGTAAGCGGAATATTTAATTTTTCAAAAGATGAGCATAACGGTTTGTCTCCTGAAGCGAATTTAATATGCAGGAAGTACTTCAATATCTTTTTTCGGGAATTACCAATGGAGCAATCTTGCTTTTCCTCTGCCTATTGCCATTATCCTGACAATTCTTGCAGTATCAGGGATGGGGTTTCTTTTTGAACGTTTTGCAATAAGAACTGTAAAGAATCCCCAGCCCATTGTTCTTATCATTATTACAGTTGGAGCATCAATTTTTTTACGGGGAGTTGCAATGATTGTATGGGGTAAAGATCCATTCAGTCTTCCGCAGTTTACTAAACATGCCCCGTTTGAATTATATGGAGCTACTATTTTACCCCAAAGTATATGGATTATTTTTGCGGTTACAACACTTGTAGTCGGACTTCATATTTTTTTTAAAAAAACACTTACAGGAAAAGCCATGATTGCATGTGCCATAAATAAACACGCTGCATGGCTTGCCGGAATTCCTTCTAAAAAAATGATAATGCTTGCATTTATGATGAGTACGGGCATGGGTGCTGTTGCAGGTATTTTTATAGCCCCTATTACAATGAACAGCTATGATATGGGCACCATGCTTGGCTTAAAAGGATTTTGCGCAGCCATGATTGGAGGTCTTGGAAGTCTTTGGGGTGCTCTTGCCGGAGGTTTTATCCTTGGAATACTCGAAGCTATGGGTGTTGGATTAATATCTTCTTCAATGAAAGATGCTATTGCTTTTTTATTATTACTATTAATTTTATATATAAGACCAACCGGTCTATTTGCATCGGGTGAGGTTCAACGATTTTAAATTTTTTCATAACTTGCCATTCACAGCAAAACATGAACGTCTTTGTAGCACGGCATTTTATGGAGATTTTTATGTAAACGGGCATGATAGGTTGTCCACCACAACAAAATATGAAAGTTAGGCACATGCTTATTGGGCAACCACAAGGGTTTGCCCCTACTTACATATAAAAAACATTATGATTTATACACTCTAATTATGTTAAACAACACCAAACGTTTGTTGCTTTATAATTTTCTGTTTATTATTGTCGTTATTATCTGTGGTACAATAATAACTAATACTTACTATCTTCAGGTTCTAACATTTATTGGTATCAATGCCATACTTGCTTTAGGGCTTAATATGTTGATGGGATACGCAGGTCAGGTATCATTAGGTCATGCAGCTTTTTACGGTATTGGAGCATATACAACAGCAATACTGTCAACCACTTATGGCTTTTCCCCATGGATTTCTCTTATCTTTTCAATCGGTATTGCTGTTTTTGTAGCGTTTATAATAGGTATGCCCACTTTGAAATTATCAGGCTATTATCTCGGTATGGGAACATTGGGATTTGGTATGATTGTAACAATTATTATCAGGGAGTGGTCGTCCGTTACAGGCGGAGCATCCGGGTTTGTTGGAATCCCTGCCCTGGAAATTGGTTCTCTCTCATTTTCATCGGGCAGGAACTATTTTTTTCTTGTCTGGTTACTGGTGCTTCTATCCATTATACTTTGTCGAAGAATTCTATCATCACGTATTGGTAGAGCATTACGGTCAATTCATGATAGCGAAAATGCATCCATGGCAGTAGGTGTTAATACATGGAAACTAAAATTACAAATATTTATGTTCAGTGCTGCATTAGGAGGAGTTGCGGGTTTTCTTTATGCTCACTTTATATCTTTTATAAGCCCCGGCTCATTTGATTTTATGGCATCCATAAAAGTAGTTACAATGGTAGTCATAGGCGGAATGGCAAGTATATGGGGTGCCCTTCTTGGAGCTGCCGTTATTACTTTGTTGCCGGAAGTTCTTCATGGATTTGCTGAGTATGAGATGATTGTATATGGACTTGTATTAATGCTTATCATGATTTTTATGCCACAGGGTCTAATAAAAGGACTTCTTGATATTTATGGACGGTCAGTAAAATGATGCAGAAAAAATTTTCACAAAACAAAATAACAAATACCCAAAATATTCTAACAGTGGATTCACTCTCAAAATCATTTGGTGGTATAAAAGCTCAAAGCGATGTTTCATTTTCAGTAAAAAAAGGTTGTATATACGGATTGATCGGGCCAAACGGTGCCGGCAAAACAACTCTTTTTAATCTGATAACAGGAATATATAAACCTGATAAAGGTAAAATTATATTTAATGATATTAATATTATAGGGAAAGTTCCTTACAATCTTGTGGCAGCCGGTATTGCACGAACATTCCAGAATGTAGAATTATTTGAAAGTATGACTGTAATTGAAAATGTACTTGTTGGAAGCCATGTAAAAATGAAAAGCGGTTTAAACCTTGCTGTGATCTTCCATTTGGCCGTCAACGGCTTGTTGAAATTGCCCGTGCACTTGCATCAGAACCAAAACTTTTACTTTTAGACGAACCGGCTGCCGGATTAAATGCTGTTGAAACTGAAATACTTGGTAAACTTCTAAGGGAAATTAAAGCTACGGGAATTACTATAATACTTGTTGAACATGATATGAGTCTAACCATGGGAATTTCTGATCAAATTATTGTTTTGGATCGTGGAAAAAAACTTGCTGAAGGTACTCCGCGGGATATTCAAAAAAATGTTGATGTTATGGAAGCATATCTTGGGACTTAGGATTAATAAAAAATGCTTCGTATTAAAAACTTAAAATGTTATTATGGCGGTATTGAGGCTATAAAAGGTGTAAGTCTTTCGGTTAAAGAAGGTGAGCTTATTTCAATTATTGGAGCCAATGGTTCTGGAAAAAGCACCCTCCTTTCAGCTATCTGCGGAATTTTATCTGATTGGAAAGGAGATATTCTATTTGAAAATAAATCACTTCAAGGACTTGCTCCACCTGATATCGTAAATAGAGGAATAAGCCTTGTTCCGGAAGGACGGCAAATTTTTGCCCCCTTGAGTGTATTGGACAACCTTAAACTCGGTGCATACACCATGTACCGAAAAGGCGAAAAAAAGAGAGTTGATAAAGACCTTCAAACAATAATGGATATGTTTCCCATTTTACAGGAAAGATCTGAACAGTTATCAGGTACACTTTCCGGAGGTGAGCAACAAATGTTGGCCATAGGAAGAGCTCTTATGGCAAGACCAAAACTGCTTGTTCTTGATGAACCGTCCATGGGACTTGCACCGAAAATTGTTGATATGATTTTAACAACACTTGAAAATTTACGAAACAATGGAGTTACAATACTTTTAGTGGAACAAAATGCAAGGGCAGCACTTAAAATTGCTGACAGAGGTTATGTACTTGAAACAGGAAGTATGGTTCTTCAAGGCAGTGCGTCGGAACTCCTTGTGGATGATGAAGTAAAAAGAGCCTACCTTGGAAAGGATTATGGTGATTTTTGTGACTAATAAAATAAAACTTATGAGCATAAAAGAAAAAGAACAATTTCAGTTAGAAAGGCTGCAAAGTACTTTAAACAGAGGGTATAAAAATATCCCTTTCCATCAAAATCGTTTTCAAAAAAATGGCATATTACCATCTGATATCTCTTCGATAAAAGATATTGCAAAACTGCCTTTTATGGACAGATCTCACCTTGGAAAATATTATCCTTATGGTCTGTTTGCAGTTCCCTTACGAGATATTGTAAGGATACATACAGCCCCGGGAACCGGTATTAATCCAACAGTAAGTGGATATACACGTACTGATTTAATTATTTGGCAAAAACTTATTTCCAATGCGTTAATTGCTACCGGAATAACAGCTACCGATATTATCCAGATTAACCTACCTCCCGGACTTGCAAATTGGGGTAGAGATTACAAGGATGGCGGTGAATTTATTGGTGCCAGTGTTATTCCCAATACACAGTTATCCATAAACAAAACATTAATGGTTTTAAGAGATTATAAAACAACTGCCCTTATTACCACCTTTACTTTTGCACAAAAACTTGCAGAAGAGATGTTTAAGATAGGACTTAACCCCACAAGCCTGAATTTAAAAAAATTAATATTGGACTGCAATTGCGTTCGAATGCAGTGAACACAATGGAGTTCATATCAGTGATGATTTTTTTCTTCCTGAAATTATTAATCCTGTTACAAAAGAACCTGTAAAAGACACTGAAAAGGGAGAACTTGTTCTTACAACACTTGCAACTCGTGCCTTTCCTTTAATAAGGTTTCGTACAGGCGATATTGCAAAAATCATTTCTACACCCTGC
>NBLS01000109.1 GCA_002084385.1 Desulfobacteraceae bacterium 4572_19 | reverse complement strand
CCTTGAAAGATCAGGGAATGATTGAGCTTGAAAAGAAAGCTTATGATTGGGATTCTTCCCTTGCACCTGTTCAGGTTGATGAGGTTATAATGGGTAATGTTTTGCAGGCTGCACAAGGGCAAAATACTGCAAGACAAGCAATGATCAGTGCTGGATTTTTAAAGGAAACTCCGGCATATACCATTAATAAAATATGTGGTTCATGGCACTCCCTAAAGGAAGATGGGGTTATCGCATGGAACTTACCGGTAAGGGAGATGTGTATGACCTTATGGTTTTCGATGGCCTTTATGAGATTTTTTATGGATATCATATGGGTTTAACTGCTGAAAATATTGTGGAAAAATATGGTATTAGCCGTGAAGAGCAAGATGAGCTTGCAGTTCTAAGTCATTCAAGAGCTTATGCGGCAGTCAAAGATGGAATATTTGCTGATGAAATAGTACCTGTTGTAATAAAAAACCGCAGGGGAGACATTATTGTAGATACTGATGAACGCCCCATGGAAACTAATATGGAAAAAATGGCAAAACTTAGGCCTGCTTTTAAAAAAGGTGGCAGTGTTACGGCCGGTAATGCTTCAGGAATAAATGATGGAGCAGCTGCAGTTTTGCTTATGAGTGCTGAAAAAGCAAAAGAACTTGGCCTTGAACCAATTCTTAAAATAGGAGAATTTGCTGCAGGCGGTTTGGATCCTGCATATATGGGGCTTGGACCTGTTCCTGCTGTAAGAAATGTTTTAAAAAGAGCTAATATGAGTATAGCTGATATTGATATGATAGAATTAAATGAAGCTTTTGCATCTCAGGCAATAGGTTGTATGCGTGAACTTAATTTGGATATGCAAAAACCCAATGAGCTTGGAAGCGGAATTTCACTTGGGCATCCCATAGGGTGTACAGGGGCTCGTCAAATGGTTACCGGAATGTATCAAATGAAAAGAAAAGGTTATTCTACCGGTTTGATTACCATGTGTATAGGTGGTGGTATGGGTATGGCCATGTTAGTGGTTCGCAAAAAAATAAATTGTATTTCTTGGATGTTGAGATGCCTGATTGGGTTACGTTGTGAAAGCGTAGGAATACTATCGTATTTTGAGCTTTCACAACGTAGTCCAATTAGATATATCAGCGTTTAAGAAGTACAAGTTATTTTTTTGCGAGCCCTTAGCCAGCATAGACAGGTAAACAGACAAATAATTGATTTTATAAGATATAGCAAAGAAGCCGTATTGATGTGACGGTTTATAATAAGGAGGTATGTGCATAAAATGGATATAAGCAGAAAGTTAGGGATTTTAATTTTTACAGCAGTTCCTGCCATAATGGGCGGTGGGATTGTTTATGCTGCTTCAGGTGGAAGCTGGCCCGCAATTGCAGTTTACGAAATAGTTCTTTTGTTAACTTCATTAGGTTTTATAAGTAAATAGAAAATAGATTTAAAGTCAGGTGGATTGCATGAATGAAAAGGCTGATGGTAAAATGATCCTCAGATTTTTTTTATTTTTATTTCTGTTATCAATTATTATGACCATGTGGCTTTTTCAGCCGTTTTTTTCGATTTAGCGTCATTGCTTACTTGCTTTTTAATTTTCATAAGCTTGTTTATTCCGTTGACAATTATTATCAGTATTTTGTCAGGCGAAGCATATAGTTTATATGGTATGGCTCAAGATGCTGTGTTGGCTGATCAGTTAAAAAATTTACTTGAGGATCATCATATACTTGAAAAGATTAATCATCTTCTTAAAAATGTTGGTATTTCAGTAAATTATGAGGATTTAATCCAGCCGGTTTCAATGCTTGGAAAATATGTCGGCCTTTTTATGTTTGAACAGGTAAGTTTTATTTTATCAAATACCTTGAAGTTTATAACAGGTTCTTTGTTTATGCTTCTTGTGATTTATTATTTGCTTATTGATGGAGATAAATTAGCTTCGTTTGTAATTGATCTCTCCCCGTTACCAAAAGAGCAGGATGAGAAGTTAATACAAAAGTTTAAGGATATTGCAGGAGCTGTTCTTATAGGAAATGGATTGTGTGGAGTAATTCAGGGAATTATAGGAGGGATAGTCTTTGGCATATTCGGATTGCCTTCTGCATTTCTCTGGGGTGTAATTATGTGTTTTCTTGCATTTCTTCCTGTTGTTGGCATCGGAGCTGTTTTTGTTCCGGCCTCTGTTATTCTTTTATTAAAAGGAAGGATTTTTGCAGGGCTGTTTTTTATTATTTTTTATTTAATTTTATCCGGTGGGATGGAATATATTTTTAAACCTAAACTTGTTGGAAATCGTGTTAAAATGCATACTCTGGTCGTATTTCTTTCAATTATGGGTGGGCTGAATCTTTTTGGTTTATTGGGAATTATTTACGGTCCTTTAATTGCTACCAGTTTTTTAACTTTGGCCGATATTTATAACTCTAATTACAGGAGTTTTGTGGATCCTGAAACTATAGTAAATGTAAATGCAAGTGTATAGAAATTTAAAATTGTAAGGGGAAAAATGGAAAACGATATACAATCGGAAATAAGTATTGAAGGTGAGATGAAAAAATCATACCTTGAATATGCAATGAGTGTTATTATTGGAAGAGCACTTCCTGATGTGCGTGATGGTTTAAAACCTGTTCATAGGCGAGTACTTTTTGCCATGAGGGAATTAAAGAACGACTGGAATAAGCCTTATAAAAAATCTGCTCGTGTTGTTGGTGATGTTATTGGTAAATATCATCCCCACGGTGATACAGCAGTATATGATACAATTGTTCGTATGGCACAAAGTTTTTCACTTCGGTATATGCTCGTTGATGGTCAGGGTAATTTTGGTTCTGTAGATGGTGATTCACCTGCTGCCATGAGATATACGGAAGTAAGGATGAAGCGTATAGCCCATGAGATGTTGGAAGATCTTGATAAAGATACTGTTGACTGGATACCTAACTATGATGAATCCATGTCGGAACCATCTGTTTTTCCTGCAAAATTACCTAACCTTCTTGTTAATGGATCTTCCGGGATTGCAGTTGGTATGGCCACAAATATTCCGCCCCATAATCTTTCAGAGATAATAGATGCAGTTACAGCACTTATTGATAACCCTCAACTTACATATGAAGAGTTAATGGAGTATGTTCCAGGTCCGGATTTTCCAACAGCCGCAATGATATATGGCCGTGCAGGAATATTGAGTGCATACAAGACAGGACGTGGAATAATTAGGCTTCGGGCAAGAATAGTAGTAGAAGAAGATAAAAAAACCAAAGCTGAGACCATAGTTGTAAATGAACTTCCTTATCAGGTAAATAAAGCCAGAGTAATAGAAAATATCTCCATTTTGGTAAGAACCAAGGTTATAGAGGGTGTAAGATATGTCAGAGATGAATCTGATAGAGAAGGTATGCGGATAGCTGTTGGATTAAAAAGAGATCAGGTTGCAGGTGTTGTAATTAACCAGCTTTATAAGCATACACAACTTCAAAACAGTTTTGGTATTATTCTTCTTGCGGTTGTAAATAATCGTCCTGAGCTTTTAACTTTAAAGGAAATATTAGAGCATTTTATTTTTCATAGAGCCGAGGCAAAAAGCAATCTTATAGATAGATTTAACCTTTCAATAATTCAGGCACAGGCAATTTTGGATATGCGTCTCCAAAGACTTACAGGTTTGGAGAGAGATAAAATAGTCGAAGAGTATGAAAGTGTTAAGAAAGATATTGAGTGGTTTAAAAAAATATTGGGAAGTGAACAGATAGTTCTTGGAATAATAAAAGACGATCTTGCAGAAATCAAAACTGAATTTGGTGATGAAAGACGTACCGAAATAGTGGAAGCTGTCGGTGAAATCTCTATTGAAGATATGATAAAAGAAGAGGATATGGTTGTTACCATATCAAAAAGTGGTTACATAAAACGAAATCCCGTAGCCATGTACGAAAGTCAGAGAAGAGGTGGCAAGGGCAAGACTGCTATGGGAGTTAAAGAAGATGATTTTCTGGCACATATTTTTGTAGCTTCTACACACCATACATTTTTGTTTATTACAAATTTTGGTAAGGTATATCAACTTAAGGTATATCAACTTCCTATGGCAGGAAGGGTAAGTAAAGGTAGAGCAATAGTTAATCTTCTTGATCTTAGTACCGATGAAAAAATAGCAACTGTACTTGCAGTGCCTTCATTTGATGAGGGAAAGCATATTATTATGACCACGAAACTTGGCAGGATTAAGAAAACAGAATTAATAGCCTATGCACGTTCTCGCTCAAAAGGTCTTATTGGTGTGAAACTTGCCGAGGGGGATGAACTTATTGCTGCAGGAATTTCTGATGATAGTATGGATGTTTTTTTAAGTTGTGCTGCCGGAAAATCAATTAGGTTTAAAATTGCTGATATTCGTTCACTTGCCAGGGGCTCTATGGGTGTTCGCGGTATGAGGCTTGGCAGTGGTGACAGACTTATTGGAATGGAAGTGTTAAGTTCCAATGCAACCTTGTTAGCTTTAACTGAAAACGGATTTGGAAAAAGAACTTCCATAGATGAGTACCGTGTTCAGAAAAGAGGCGGTAAGGGCGTTATTACCATTAAGACTTCAGAGCGAAACGGCCTTGTTGTTGTTACACTACTCGTTGAAGATGACGATGATTTAATGATTATGACAGATGGCGGAAAACTAATTCGTATGTCTGTTGCAACGGTTTCAGTAATTAGTCGCAATACCCAAGGCGTGAAACTTATTAAGTGAAACCGAAACAGGTGAAACCGAAACAGGTGAAACCGAAACAAGTGAAACCGAAACAAGTAAAACCGAAACAGGTGAAACCGAAACAAGTGAAACCGAAACAAGTGAAACTGAAACAAGTGAAACCGAAACAAGTGAAACTGAAACAAATAAAGTTGAAACAAGTGAAACTAAAACAAATGAAACTGAAACAGGTAAAACTGAAACAGGTGAAACCGAATCAAAATGACTTGAATCGGATAAAACAAAATTGTAACTGTTCACGACTAAGAAATGTGATTTTTCGGTAATTTCATATTTGTAAGCGTTCACAAGTGCCTTATATTCGCATAAACAGCATGGAAATGAAGAAGGAACAGAAGATAACGGTTTAGAATAAAATAATGGTAAAATCAGAACCCCATAAAGGAGAAGGGCATAGAAAAAGGCTAAGGGATAGGTTTCTTGAAGCAGGCTTTGTTTTGGTATAAAGTTGGTAAAAGAGGCTGCTGACCGCTATCTTGAAAAAAAAATTGTAAAAAAAGATATAATTAAAAATTCTCAAGATCTTATTAATTATTTGCGATACAATATGCGTGACAGGAAAATTGAGTGTTTTAAAGTTATTTTTTTAGATGTTAAAAATAGAGTCCTAACTATAAAAAATTTATTTACAGGTACGGTTAACGCAAGTTTTGTATATCCAAGGGAGGTTATTTCGGCAGCACTTAAATATAATGCTGTTTCATTAATCTTCGTTCATAATCATCCTTCCGGAGACCCTGAACCTTCACCCGAAGATTTTTCTATAACAAGAAAACTTCTTATTGCGTGCAGGGTTGTGGGAATTAAAGTGCATGAACATATGATAATTGGTGATAATCAGCAATTTAGTTTTGCAGAACATGGATTTATTGCAGAGTATAATCGTGATTATGAGAAAACCTTATAAAATACGTAACATACGTTTTGCTTGTAAACGGTTACTAAAATGACTAATGATAATAAATTACCCGATTGTTTTGGAGTTTTAGATGAAGTATTTCCATTAAGACCTGATGGATTTCGATCATCTCCAGGCAGGTGTATGAGTCGATGTGATCTTAAAACAAAGTGTTTAAAAAAGGCAATGGAGGGTGGAGAGGGACTTAAAACTCAGGAAGAATTAATTGATCGGGGATATGAATCAGGTATGGTAAGTTTTCTTGAAAGATGGTCAAAAAAGAAACATCTCAGACGAAGGTTAGATAGGGCAAATTTAGATGTTAAATAAAATTTGGCATTTTTTCTTAAAGCACAAGATTAAATTTGCTTTAGTTTTGCTCGTTTTTTTTTTAATTTTATTATTTTGGGAGTCGATAAATAGTTTTATTCTACTTCTTGCTAATAAAGAACAAGTAGCTTTATTTATTGAATCATTTGGCTCTTTTGCACCCCTTGCATTTATTGTTGCCCAAATTCTTCAAGTTGTTTTTGCCCCTATTCCGGGGGAGGCATCAGGCTTTTTGGGTGGATATTTATTCGGTGTTTTTCCTGGTTTTTTTTACTCTTGTATCGGACTTTGTATAGGGTCTTTTATTAATTTTGCATTGGGAAGGTGGTTATCTTATGGGTTTGCAAAAAAGTTAATACCCCTTGAGTTTAAAATCAAATTTGATAAATTGTTAGAACGAGGTGGTACATTGATGTTGTTTATCCTGTTTGTTATTCCTGGATTTCCCAAGGATTATTTATGTATTTTTCTCGGATTAAGTTCAATTTCTTTTAAATTATTTGCAGTTTTATCTTCAATTGGTCGTATGCCCGGCACTTTTATATTAAGTCTCCAGGGTGCGTCTCTTTTTAATGAAGATTACGGATTATTTGCTATTGTACTTTGTATTTCACTTTTGTTAATGGCGGGGGCTTTTTTTTATAAAAAATATTTGTAAGGGTTTATTAATAAATAGTGGTATAGACCATAACATAAATTGATAAATCTGATCTAAATCTGAATTAAACTCGATTTAAACCAGATTTAAACCCGATTTAAAATTGATAGGAGAGATAATTGAAATCCTGGTGTGTTAGGGAAGACCTGAGTTCTAAACAAAAATTGAGACGTTCTTATTATAAGTTACTAAGAGATAGCATGGATCAGTTTATTCTGAAATACTCTCTTATTGATTCATATAATAATTTTCTATCTGCAAAAATTTCATATCCGTTTGTGGAAATGCGGGAATTAAAACCCCGTGGTCGTATTCCTCTTATTGAGCATGAGTGCCAAAATTCATTTCTTATTATTTTTGTAGAAGATATTATTCCGGATAAAAACAAGAAATATATTCGTTTTCTTGATGCAAATAAATCGACAAAAATAAATTTACTAAAAAATAAAGTTCTCTCTTTATCTAATAAATTTGACAGGGGACAGAAATATTTAGATTCAATTAAATTTGAAAATTTTATAATGGAATTACTACCTGTTGATTATGCCTTGTTAATACAACGAGATGTGAAGAGTAAGGTAAATGATAGATATTGTCTTTCTCATTTTCATGTAAAAGTTGATTGGCCAATAGCTGATGCTACTGAAGATCTTGCTCGCAGGCTTCGTTATATATCAAAAGATATATATGAGAAGGGGGATAAATATGCTGAAGATCTCCAAAAAAAATTTAAGTCTGTTTTGATTAAGCTTGATAAGCAGGAATTAAAGTATATTGCTGAAACTAATTCAATGTCGCAAACTTCTTTTTCCAAAAATTATATTATTGCACGTCAAGGTCAAAAAAGTATCTGTCTTTTTACAGTTTTTTATTATTATACAAATCATTCAAGGCCGCCTTCTGATGGAAAATTAAGAGATTTCAGCTCAGAACGCTATTGGCTTACAGTGGAAAAACAATTGATACTTCCAAAGCCGGGAGTGTGGAGTTATCCTCCCATTCACTATAATATGATATATGGATAGAATATCCGTAGGGACAGATTTCATAT
>NBLS01000108.1 GCA_002084385.1 Desulfobacteraceae bacterium 4572_19 | reverse complement strand
CTTTTAGGCCAAAACCGGCCGAAATAATACCGATTAGGATAAAAGTAGTTTCTTTAGTGATTTGGAAAATATTGGATTTCAAAATTTCAGCCTCCTTTATATAAAAGTCTTCGTAGAATATTGTACTACAAGGACTTTTATTTTTTTGTGAACCCTAAGAGCTATGGCAAGATCAGAAAAATCCAGATTTAAAATTTCATCTTTTTTAAGTACAGAACTTAAAATTTCACCTTGGTTACGTACAGAACCTGCTTTCCTGAAAGAGAGCAGGTTTTTTTAAAAAGTTTTCAGTAATTAGTAATTATATTTCCAATAATATCCATAGGGATCGTTAACATTATAAAAGAAATCAAGTTTTATTGGCATTTTGGTTCCTAATACATTAATGCAGAGCATGGAGATACTAAAGTCATATTCTAAAACAGCACAGCCACCTTTAGCAAGTCCTTCTTGATATCCTGCTTGGAAACCTTTTTCATACTCTGCTTGGCAATCAGGTGTAATGCTTGTAGCTTTTATGGTGATAGATGTTGTTTTACTTTTACTGTCTCCATCGGTAACAGTTAATGTTGCGGTGTAGCTTCCGGCAACGGTATATTGGTGGGTGGGATTTTCTTCAGTAGAAGTGCTACTGTCACCAAAAGTCCAACTGTAAACAAAGGGTTCTGTTCCATTTGTTACTGTTGTAGTAAATTGCACATCTAACGGAGCGTCACCAGATAGTGGGGAGGCATTGATAGCGACTGTAAAATCAGAGGTTGATCCGGCAGTAAATGCTTTTATGCAGAAGTTGGCTGTGGGAATACGTTCAGCAAAATCTTTCCATGAACTTCCGTTTGAGCTATAAAAACTTTGACCTAATTGTGATGAGGCAGAAGATGAATAATCACTTTGCTTATCTTCATAAGCTTGAACCCAAGGCTCGTTTGTTGGATCAGATGGAATTCCTTTTACGACAATGGCAAATTTTTGTCCACTTACAAGTGATACCGTTGTTGTAACAGGTACAGTATAGTATCCTATATTTGCTTTTGTTATACTCGATGAAAAGGCTAATGTACCACTGGAAGGATCTGTTGCATTTTGCAGATTTGTATAAACAGATACTTCATATGTATTATTGTAATATGTAGAATAAAAAGAAACGGCTTTTAAGCTTTCAGATGAACTTGCTTGAAAAATATTTGCAGCATACATTGGGGTACCATCTGTGTACCCTCGTGATGTTACCCAGCCAAGTGGGTCGTAGCTGTAAATTGTATTGTAGGTTTGGGTATTTTCAGCATTCATAAAACCGAAATTATTTTTTCCGAAAAAAGCGTCTTGATACGATACATAAAAGTAGCCATTGTCACCTTCACTCCAGTTGGTTCCCCAACTATTTTTTACAATAAATGCCCCATCTGAACCCGGATCAATATTAAATTTGGTTCGTGAAAAATTATCATCCCAGCCTACGATTGCAACAGCATGTCCTTCCCAGTCATCACCTGTGTAGTAATAACTATGATATGTTGGGTTATAATAAGAATCATACGTACTATAAGATGTATAAAGTGCCCCATAATTTGTAATATAAGCTTTTATTTTATCCATATCTTTTCCAAACATTTGCACTTCCTGTATATGTTTTTGAACACCATTCGGTGTGTTTGCACCATATTGATAAGGATAGGCACTCTCATTCATGGGACCTGACCAGCGTGCAAGGTATGCAACAGACATGTCAGCATTTCCCCCATCACATGGCGGATTATCAAAACCGTGGTTGTCAATAAGATGCTGTTCAGAAAAATTATACGTACTCTCATTTGTCAGATAAGATTCCAGTGAACTGTATGTGGCAAATGCCCAGCAAGAACCACAAGACCCCTGGTTTTTAACAGACGTTACACGATTAAGGGTGCGTAAATCGTATGTGGCCGGATATGTGACTTTTTGAATTTTATTACTTTTTGGAACCGGAGGAATGGCACGAATTAGAGGTATTGCACCTGTTCCGTGTTTACGAACTTTATTATCCTGAGGTGCTATTAACAATTGTGTGATGGCATAGACCGTCACATAAATAATTTCACTTCGTTGTATGCTTAATGCAGTATTTCAATACGGCTTCTTCGTTACACCAGTGAAAATTATCATCTTCCGGTTTGTAAACAAAGTTACCACAATTTGTCAAGACTTTAGTTATGACTGAGGTGTATTTTATAATTATTTATGAATGTAAAATATTTTTTCGGTAATTTCTGATTGTAATTGTTATGGAAAATTTTTCCACATATTATATGCTTTTTATTGGTTGGTTACTGAAATAGTTTAAAAAATGTTGTAAAAACAGATGGTTAGCATGGTGGTATATTAATTGCTTTGTATAGCGAGAAAGTGTGTATTGTGCAAAAGAAGTAAATATTGCCTGATGTAAAATATAAATAGGTAATAGGAAACTTGCCATAGCAGATAGTATGCTACAACGAAAAATGAAAGTTTCTATAATATGGCGTTTTATGGAAACTTTCATATAACCACCGTGGCGGATAGTACGCCACAACAAAATATGAAAGTTAGGCACATACTTATTGGGCAACCACATAGGGTTTACCCCTACTTTCATATAAACAGCCACGGCGAATAGTACGCCACAATAAAAAATGAAAGTCTTTTTAATACAGCTTTTTTATGGACTTTCATATAAAAATCGATGGGAGGGATTTGTAATGATTACTCAAAATTTACAGATAGGAACAGCATTTGAAAAATTAAACGTACAGATGCCGGTAAGTTCAGTTGATACTTCTGTTGTCGTAGCAGAGCAAAAGGAGCAATTCTTAAATATTCTAACAGCTACATCAGAAGCACAAAAATTAATAAACCAAATTGGTTTTGGAAATTTGAATAATGAAGCATATGGTGCACAGATAGGTTTTGGTGCGATTAACAGTAAATTATGTGGTGCAGGAACAGGTTCTGGTGCGATTAATAATGGAATATATGGTACACAAATAGGTTTTGGTGAGGTTACTAATAAAACATGTGGCATAAAAACGGGGTTTGGTGAAATTAACAATGAAACCTCTGGTGCTTCAGCAAGTTTAGCAGAATTTAACAGTGGAATGGCAAGTGGCATTGGCACTGGTATTACAACAGGTCTTGCCGGTTTTTGTAATATGGCAAATGGGTCGTCTCTTACAATTTAAGTAACCCACAGAGTAGCCCTTCCTACCATTAATTACCTACCATAATAGGCAATTAATAGGCATTTTATCCGCATTAATAATTGTTTATCCGTATTAATAATTGTTGACAATAAATTATTTATTAAATATTATACGCACAGCTTTGATGTTATGAAAAGTTTGATTATGCATACAAGAAGTGGGTATAAGAATTTGCTTAAGATAGTTTTTATGTTTCCGATAATTTAAGTTTTGTAGCAGGAAAAAGAATATTCTGTTGATTCCAAATAATATCTGAATATAAAAATTATAATTTTAGTTCACCATTATAAAAAATTACAAAATTTGATAACCGAGTAAAAGGAGAAATTGGTATATTTAAAAAAACTTGGGACGCAGATAACACTTGACAGCCTTTATAGTGTTTGTTAAAGTCTCTCTTTAATTTTTGAAAAGGAGGCATGGTATGGTAGATACTGTTATACAAAAAATATTTTTTGCATTATGGCTAACTGGTACTGTTTTCTTGTTTTATGGTGTAGCCCCTGTCTATTCCAGTACATTTCCCACTGATTTATCTGAAGAAAATTCCTTAAATTATAATACGTCATCTTATGGAGATATTACCAAAGAAAATTTTGTCAGTACTCCTGATGATATAAATCGAAATATAGCTGTTGTTGTTGGAGTGGCAGAGTATAAGTATGGGCAGGATCTGGGCGGTCCTGTTAATGATGCGGATGCGTTGACTGCTTTTTTGCAACTAAACGGTTGGGAAGTTATTACTTTAACAGATATAAATGCTGATAAAGAGAGTATGAAAAATAGTATTATCAGTAGTATAAAAAAAGCCGAAAAGTTTTTATTTACTTTTTCAGGACATGGCACAACCATGGAGTCTTACCAAAAAGGAATTATACTGCCCTACGATGCATCAAATGCAGATAATTCAACTTATATAACAGAAGATGAATTAAAACTTTGGTTAGAAGGAAGAGAAGATAGTGAGGAAAAAGAGGTAACAGGTGTAAAGGTGGGAGTTATAATTGATGCCTGTTATTCAGGGGCATTAATAAATAGCCGTGATGATAAATTTTTATATAACACAAAAAATAAAAACTCTTATAATTTAACCAATTCTGAAAACTTTCAACCCAATACTATAAAAATTATAAAACAAATTGGTAATAATTATAACGAAAATACATCCAATACATTTTTTTCATTTGGTTTAAATAGGAATTTAAAAACTTTGGCTACAAAACCATGGACAGTAATTGCATCATCAAGAGATGATCAGGTTTCGTATGACTGGGGTAGTTTTCTTTGCAGTTCAGGAGAAAACATTCAAATTTATAACGGCCAGTTGGTTTATCATTTGCTCGTTGGTATGGGGGCATTTAATGGTTGTCCTGACGAACCTTCCAATATGTATAAAAATGATATAAATAACGATGGCAATATCTCCATGGAAGAAGCTTTTGATTTTGTAGAGTCAACGCTTCTTTACCAAACCCCAAAATTTTATGATGGGGATATATCTTCTGAATTTCTTATTACCTCAACAAGCTTACCGGTTTGCCCTGAAAACCAGTGCATAAATATTGATGAAACCCTTACTATTGCACTTCCATGTGTTATTATAGATGATAAAAAATACGAGTTTAAATTAAACTCTGTAGGTTATAGTTTGTCTGCTAATATATTTTTATGGGAAATGGATACTAATAGTTTTAAGTCTGTGGAATTTTCAAAAGATTTACCATGCCCTCAAGATTGTATGGAAATTACCGATGATTTATCAATAACCATTGATTGCATTAATATTTACGGTACAATGTTTAGTCTAAAGCTGGATTTTTTTAAAAGCAGTAAAAGCTCTGATTCCATGTGGCTATTGGATTTAAAAAATTTAAAGGAATTATAAAATTATATGGGTGTATCATTATACGCCCATACACTATTTTACGAGGTGTTAAATAGTTAAAAAAGGTAACCATTCACGACCAAGAAATGTGATTTTTCGATAATCTCACATTTGTGAACGCTTACCAAAAAAAGTAACATTAAATAAATGGATAACTGTATCTGCAAATGCAGATAATATGATTACTTACGATGCTGTAAATAAAACAGTATCAGCTCAAATTCCAGATGGTGTAACCATGGCTCAGGTTTTAAAAGAGTTTGGGCAAAAAACAGGTGTTAAGGTTTCTGTTGAAAAACATCTTGTTGATTCAAATATTAAGGCAAGGTCTCTCTCTTTTGGTGATCTTTCTGTGCCGGAAGCTGTGGCGGTATTAACTTCTCCATACTATTTTAAGATTTTCGTAATGGTGTCAAACCTTGCGAATATGGATAGTGATAAAACTTTTAACTCTTTAGTAGTTTATAGAAAATGGAAAAATAATGAGCCCAGTGTGGTTCTCTATGCCGGTCTAATTAGAAAAATCAGTATGAAGGCAAATGCAAGAATTATTGGTTCAAATGGAAAAATTACGGGTACAAAAGCAGGGGTTAAAGATTGGGATCCAGGGGAAGAAACAGGTGATTTTTGGTATCTGTCTTCCAATACCAAAGACGACTGGATAGACAGTAGTAAAAATCCTGATATAAGCAGTACAGCTAATGGAGCTGTTATGTTTGCATATATTCTTGGAAAAGAAAATCATACATCCGCACTTGTAAAGGCAGTTGCAAACACTTCAGGCGGGCTGAAATTTACCCTTTATGTGATAAAAGGACAAATTGATGATGATGGTGAAAGTAAAATAGATTATTTTACAAAATTATCTAATCCAGTTGAGTATGGTAATACCATTGCATTGAAAACAAATTATGAAACACTGCCGTCATGGGAAGAAGTAGAAGGTTCAAATGATAATATGCCTTTGGAAGATTATTATATTAAAACATATGATAATGAAGAGGGTTGGACATTTGAATTTGAAGTGGCAAATCCAATAGTTGATGCATCAGATCCAGGTTTTTTAGGTGGAGGTACTGATGAACATATTTTTGGTGATACAACTTTAGGTGATGGTTATCATCTTGTGTATATCGAAGGTGGAAATGATGTGAATGAAACTGATTATTCCGCCTACTGCCTTGTTCATATATACTCTTCTAATACTAAAGCTCGGTTGTTGATATTAGACGGAGGTATTATTGAGGATGATCCCTATGGTTTTGATAATGATGTGTTTATTAACAGTGTTACAAAGATTAAAACCTTAACAGTAGAAAATGAAAATTTTGATAATGTGGTTTATAAAAACTATCAGGATATGTTTTTATTAAATCCCATAGATAAAACATCTGCTAATTCTCCCATTATTGCAGAATATTTACCGTCCCATCTTTTATACTCTATTGAAGATTATTTATGGGATCCTGTGCGGTTTAAAGTAGTTGCAAATGGTAGTGAAGTTGCCGATCCTTATATTGATGCTGGTAAAAATTCAGAAGGCACAGTGGGAGAGATGTTTCGTTATTTTAAAACTCATACCAGTAGTATTCCTGCTGATAATTTAAGAACTCCCATTATTTTCATCCACGGCTGGCAGGGTGATAGAAGCACCGGATATGATATTTTAAAAGGTTATGGATTTGGAACATTTGGTAGTATTTCTGATGCTCCATGTTCCGGTGAAGCATATTGGAGAAATCTTTTAACTTATATGTATAAATATTACCCTAATATTTTTAAAGAATACAAACCATATGTTTACCACTATCCCTCATATAAACATGTTACATTTAATGCCAGAATGTTAGAAAGTTTAATTAATGATATACGCAATAATACTGCT
>NBLS01000012.1 GCA_002084385.1 Desulfobacteraceae bacterium 4572_19 | reverse complement strand
AGAGTCAATGAAACAAGCAAAGAATGGGTTTTATACCGCAACACTTTCAATTTTACGTGTAAAGTGGTAAGGAGGTTGTATGCAAGTTATCGAACCAAGTGTAGAAGTTATTACAAAATTAGATGGTCTCCTTGGGCAGATTGAACGAGTTGCAAGAACTTGTTATCAGTCCAAGAGCTGTGAAGGTTCTACTGAACCATTCGTTCAACGTTTGGTGAAAAGAGGTCATCATGCTATGCTTGAATTTGCAGATGTTACAGTCAGGATTATCTGTGATAGAGGTATTTCACATGAACTAGTAAGACATCGTCTTGCTTCTTATGCTCAAGAATCAACAAGATATTGCAAGTATGACGAAATACAGGTCATTAAACCTGTATTTTGGTTAGAGTGTTCACCACAATACACTATCTGGCTAGTTCATATGCGAATGGCAGAAGCTAACTATAAAGATTTAATACTTCAGGGCGCTTCACCACAGGAAGCTCGCTGTGTTTTGCCATCATCTCTCAAAACAGAAATTGTAATGAAAGCAAATATCAGGGAATGGAGACATTTCTTTAAATTAAGGTGTAGCAAATATGCTCACCCTCAAATGCAAGAAATTGCAAATATGATATTAGTTAAACTTAAAAAAATACCTGTAGTATTTGAGGATTTAAAATGCAGTCTTTAGAAATAAAAGAAATAAATGCTGACCCAAGTTTTAATTGTCGTGGAGTTATCGTACCACTGGATGTCATGCCTTTAGCTACATCGATTGATACACCGACGGGATTATTAGAACCTATTGTTGTTTTTGAATATAAAGATGTCGAAAAAGAAGAGACTGGGTTCGTTTACCGATTAGTCTGTGGTTTCCGTAGACTAATGGCTCATAAAGTCCTAAAAAGAACCAAAATTGATGCAGTCATTCGATCGTGGATGTCTGAGAAAGAAGCTAAGTTAGTAAATGTTACTGAAAATCTTCAGCGACAAGACTTAAATATTTTGCAGGAGGCTAAAGCATTAAAACATCTTAAGATGCTAGGTCTATCACGTGATGAAACAGCAGCGAGACTAGGAAAAGCAAACGGATGGGTACAGGTAAGATATACATTACTCGAATTACCCGAAGTTGTCCAAGAAGCGGCTGGTGCTGGCTTCATCAAGCAACAGGACATTCGTGCCCTGAAAACTGTACAACTGAAATACGGGGTATCCGAGTGTATTAAAGCCGCTAAAGCAGTGAAAAAACACAAGATAGCAGGCTATAAGATTGTGCATGTCCCTAAACCTCAAAATAAGGTAACCAAAAGGGTGAGAAAACCCTATGAAATACAAAACATCAATGCTCAATTAATTGATGCATTCGGAACGACGTTAGCTTCTAGATGTTTGGCTTGGGCATGTGGTAACATTACTACTTCAGAAATGGAATTAACTGTAAATGAGTATGCAAAAGAACACTGTATACCTTTTAAAGGATTTAAGATATGATTTTTTTAGACACAGAAACTTGTGGGTTTACAGGCCCAATTGTATTAATACAATATGCTATTGATGATGGGCCTGTAATATTACATTCCCCGTGGCATGAGACAGTTCGATCGACTATAGAGTTGATTGAAATGTTCATGAATCATCAAGGAGGTCTCTGTGTCTTTAATGCAGCATTTGACCATTTCAAACTATGTCAAATGTATACAACATTGGTACGCCTTGCTAATTGGGATGAAGTACCTAATGTTTGGGAGTATGCCGTTAATGAACCTTTAGCTCGAGATGGTGATTGTCTAAAACCACAGAAATGTGTTGATTTAATGATTGTCGCTCGAAAAGGTAAATACCAATCAACAATGGATAGGTCAGATATCCGTATTAGACGTGTTCCTACCAAACTTGCTTGGTTATTAGCTGATAAACTTACAGAATTAATACCGATAGATGATATTTATTTTGAAAGAAAATCTGACCCATCTCAAAGATGGCAAGTCTTTGACATTAAGGATGACATGGATAATGTCATCCCAGAGTTTAAAGATGTCATACTTACTTTCGCACCCTCAAGTGCCTTGAAAGCTCTGGCAAAGGATGCTTTAGGTATACAGACAACTAAGTTTAATGAGGTATCTTTATCTAGGGCAGCAATACCTAAGGAACTTGGTTTTGCACCTTATGCAATGGCTCTAGCAACAACGGTTGATTATAATTTGAAGCCTATTGCTGACCCTAGTCGGTGGAATTGGAATGGTTCATGGCCTGTTAAAATTTCGGCACATATAGAACACTGGTCATATAATAAACTTGCTAGGGATTATGCTAGAAATGACGTAATTTATACACGAGATTTATTTTATTTCTTTGAGGAGCCTGAAGAATGTGATGATAGCATTTTAGCATTTATGGTTGGGGCTGTTAGATGGAAAGGGTTTGCTATTAATATTCCTAAAGTCAGGAAATTAAGGGATAATGCTCTTGAGGTATTGAAGAAAGGGAAAGTAGCATATAATAGTCCTGCAAAATGTAAAGAATATTTAAAATCGGCAATGACTGATTATGAATATGAGACATCTTGTATGTCATCAACAAAGGGTATCATCCTTGAGGGTATTGCTAAATGGACACTCTCAGAAACGTGTGAACATTGTTTTGGTTTGGGTTCGACATGTGATTATTGTGAAGATGGTCTCATCCCGACGGATGAGCCACATCCAGCAGCACTAATCGCTCGTGAAATATTATCTTTAAGACATACAAAAAAGGAGGTGGAATTATTTGATAAATTATTAATTGCTCGGCGCTTTCATGCGGCATTCGATATTATTGGGACATTAAGTTCCAGAATGTCGGGTGGTAAAGGCTCAGGTTTAAATGCTCAAGGTATTAAAAGAGCATACGAAATTCGGGAGTGCTTTACAATGGCTTATGACGGCTACACACTAGCAGGTGGTGATTATGACGGTTTTGAGGTTTCTATTGCTGATGCTGTCTATAAAGACCAACATCTCAGAAAGCAAATTCTTTCGGGAAAGAAAATACATGGTCTTCTCGGTGTGAAATTGTTTCCAACAATGACATATGATGAAATTCTTGCGACTAAGGGGTTAGAAGGTGAAAATGACAAGTATACAAGGGCGAAAAATGGTGTTTTCGCTCTTTTATACGGGGGTGAAGAGTATACTCTTCAAACTCGTGTTGGTGTTAGTGAAGAAGTTGCTGTTAAAGCTTTCAAAGAATGGTGTGATACATACGTCCAGTGGAAAATGGCTCGGAGACGTATTCATAATAAATTTTGCTCTATGAGACAACCGAATGGTATTGGTACGGCTGTTGAATGGTATGAACCAGCAGAATTTATAGAAAGTATGTTCGGTTTTCGGAGGTATTTTACTTTGGAAAACAAAATATGCAAGGCCTTATTTACTCTAGCTGAAAAACCACCTAAGGAATGGACTAAGCTAAAAATTAAGGTAACGAGAAGAGACCGTGAACAATCTATTTCTGGAGCTGTACGGTCTGCATTATTTGGTGCTGCCTTTGGCATACAAGGAGCCTGCATGCGTGCGGCAGCAAATCACGAAATACAGAGTCCTGGTGGTACTATTACTAAGGGCTTACAGAAAAGGATATGGGATTTACAACCCTGTGGTATTGGAACTTGGATTGTGCAACCAATGAATGTACATGATGAGGTCAATACTGTTATTAAAAAAGGTTACGAGGATAGTGTAAAAACTATCGTTGATAACTATAATGAAGAATATAAAAAACAGATACCATTGATATCAATGGACTGGGGAGCTATGAGAACATGGGCGGACAAATGAGTGAAATAAAAGAACTAGCATTATTAAAATGGTCATGGGTTAGAGATAATTGGGATATACGTGAAGACATGAAGACAAATCACGATAATCTCATAAAGGATATACCTGAACTGGGATTTTTTCCTGCATACTGTAGTTATTGTGAAGAATACGAGGATAGTGATGGTTGTGGTGATTGTCCTCTTTCTAATGGCAGTAAAGATTATCTTTGTTGCCCGGAATTTGCTGACTGGTTACGGAAAGTTCGGGTAAATGTTGCTGCAGAAAAGGAAGCTCTTATCATGTATAATAAAATCAAGGAGTTATAAGATGGTATTAGTCAAAAAGGGGACGTTCATGATGGGTTCATCAGAGGATGAAGTGGGTCGCTTTCAGGATGAAGATTTTCATGAGGTAACGATTGAGAATGATTTCTGGATTGGAAAATTCCCAGTAACACAACGAGAATATGAAGATGTCATGGACTTTAATCCAAGTAGGTCTGTGGGTAAAAACAAACCTGTGGATAACGTTACTTGGGATGACGCCATTTCTTATTGTGAGAAACTTACATCTTCAACTGGGTATATCCATCGTTTACCCACAGAAGAAGAATGGGAGTTTGCAACTCGTGGTGGCAATAAGTCTAAAGGTTATCTTTATTCAGGTTCTGATAATATTGATGATGTTGCTTGGTATAATTGTGATGACGTTCATAACGTCGGTTTAAAGAAACCAAATGAACTTGGCATCTATGATATGAGTGGTAACATTTGGGAGTGGTGTTTAGACCAATATCCATCATTTCGGATTTTGCGTGGTGGTGGATGGTACAGCAACGCCACGTTCTGTCGTTCTGCATATCGTAACTGGAACCCCATGTTGGTTAGTTGGTTTAAATATGGTTTTAGAATAGTCAAGGAGTTATGAGATGTTAGATTTAGTTCCTCTTGCCTTGAAAGATTTAAGGCGATTAGACTATCTAGTTACTCAAGCAAAATTTATTGAAAGATATAATAAATTAGAGGGTAAACAGAAAGATGCTATAGATGACCTCATTAAAAACTGTAATATTGACAAATTACGGACTTGGTTAGCTATAGGTCATTTAGAGTTGGAAGATTTACCAGCTCTAAAATTGATGCAGATGGCGCGAGATAATTATGTCTACAATTATAGTAGACTATTGAAATTTGAGCTAGTTACTATTCTCAGAAATTTAAAGGTTTCTGTTGATTATACTATCCCTAAAGCAACAAAAACAAGGATAAAAATTAATGAAATTACTGATGGAAATAGTGGAGGAGATGAGACCATACTTACCACATGTAAGATTAACAATTGATTATTTAGACTACCCATTAGATTTAAGTGGTCATTATTATGATGATGCCATTTATTGGCTTCTCGAAATTTATGAAAATGAGTTTCAAGAATTCAAGAAGATTAGGAGTCTTCAAACCGATGAACAATGGGAGTGGACAAAGATGGTGTACGGTGCTTCATCTTTCTTTGAAGTTAAAGAACACAGAAGAATTGGAAGAATTTTAAAAAAGGCTCTCTCTAAAAAGAAACCTAAACTCTTTCAAAAATGGTACATCCAAAAAATTGTTAAAAACAATAAAAAATTGGATACTCTACCAGATGTTGTTGTATTAAAGTAGAGATAACAGCTCTAATTTTGGAGCTTAATAATAATACTATTGGATTTTAAATCAAAAAAAGGAGGTCATATAATGAAAGTATTAATTACGTATGGTGGTACCACAGAAAGAATCGACAGCGTGAGAACGATGTCTAATATTTCATCAGGAGCATTAGGGAGAGAGATTGCATCCCAAATGCAAAAAATTGCAGATGTAACTGTTATCGATAGTGGCTCGACGGCAGAAGTGTATGCTAAAATGAAAGAGTTAGTCCCCCAAGTAGATGTTGTCATTCATGCAATGGCAGTGTCAGATTTCACATTTAAAAAGAATGAAGTAAAGGTGAAGTCATCTTCAACAGAAGCTTTCATTGAGTACATGAAAAACAATATTGTTAAAACACCTAAAATCTTAGATAAAATTAAGGTTTGGAATCCAGAATGTTTGTTGGTAAGTTTTAAGTTAGAGGTTGGTGTATCTCATGAAAACCTTCTTATATCAGCAAGAAATTCTATGAAAGGGGAATTTGTTTTAGCTAATGACCTTGTTGAGATAAAGAAAAAGAAACTTCATGTAGGTTACTTACTTAGTAAGCATACAGCACAACAATTCAATGGCAAAACTGAAATAGCAAAAGGAATAGTAAATGAATGTATTAATTGGAATAACAGGAAGCATATCAGCTTATAAAGCATGCGATGTCATACAGGGGTTAAAAGCAACAGGGAACATAGTGAAAGTAGTAATGACACCATCTTCCTTAAAATTCTGTCCTATTGAAGCGGTAGCAATTTTAAGTAAGAATGTCGTAATGGTAACTGCCCCTGAAAATGATGGCATTGTACATCATGTAGTGTTATCAGATTGGTGTGATAAATTTGTTATTGTGCCAGCATCATATAATACAATAGGGAAAATTATTAATGGGATTGCAGACAATTTATTAACAGAAATTTGTGCTGTGATACAGAAACCAAAATATATCTTCCCAGCAATGAACACCAATATGTTAGAAAAATGTCATTTGGAAAAATTAGAAGGATGGCATGTCAGTGAAACTGCATATGGTATTTTGGCTTGTGGTGCTAAAGGACAAGGTAAACTATTAAAACCACGAGCAATCGTAGAAATTATTAATGGTGTGAAAGCATCACAAATAAAAAAAAATTAGCATTAGTTAAGTGGGAACAGGATGTACAAAACCCTGAAGCATTTAATATATAATAAATTAAGAGGTTATGATGATATTAGTTGAAAAACCGTTTAAGGTGGGTTCACCTGAATATGAAGAAGTTGATACAATAATGAAAGTACCGACAGGAGACATTTTAACAATCAAAAGTAGATTAAATCTACCACTAGAATTTCTAAGCGTTGGGGATTACGGTAAAGAAAATAATGTAAAGGCAGATTTTCTAAATCTCAAGAGAGATATCGTAAATGTGCCACATTCAAAATTACAACCCTTGAGTGAAAAATGGGTCATTACAATCTCCACTCAGCATGGGTGCTCTATGGGTTGTTTATTTTGTGATGCCCCCTCTGTATCTTTAGGGATTAACGCTACATATAAGGATATTCTCTGCCAAGTACAGACAGCACTAGATTTACACCCTGAGATTAAGCATTCAAGAGTAAATGTACTTTATGCTAGAATGGGTGAACCCACATGGAATAGATGGGTCATTAAATCGGCTTATTATTTTAAGGGATTATTTGATGCTAAAGGGTGGGATTTTTACCCTATCATTTCAACAATGATGCCGAAAAATAACTCGGATTTGCAAGATTTTCTGGATGAATGGATGGACTTCAAAGCAGAACATGATGCAGGGCTTCAGATTAGTGTGAACACTACAAGTACAGAAGCTAGAAATAGGATGATGCCTATGGCTATGGATTTATATAAGGTAGCAAGTATGCTTGATTATCCTGTTTCGGGAAGAAAGATAACTCTTAATTTTGCATTAACAGGAGAAGAAATAAATGCCAAATATTTAAAGAGATTGTTCGACCCTGAACGCTTTATATGTAAATTAACACCCATGTATGCTAATTCTACAAGCATTAAGAATGGGATAGTATCACATCCCTATGCAGAGGTTGAAGAGTCCTTGAAAGCAGAAGGTTATGATGTTATTGTCTTTACACCTTCTAAAGAAGAAGAAGAGTCAAAAATAACCTGTGGGAGTGTAGTATTATGCAAATAAAAATACTCATAAATGGTATACCTTGTAAACTCGTTAAATGTACTTCTTTTTTATATGCAAATTCATTTGAAAAAAGAAGTCAAGATGTTCTCTATCTTGACCTCCTAGTTCCTTATAGGCAATATTACGCTGAGATGTCTATAATTACGGCTTCCAAGAATTTAAAAGATAATGTTATGGAGGGGCATATCATATATAATGGTATGCCAACGATTCCTGAAAACATCGCAATATCTCTGAAGCCTGAGGATTTAATACCTCGAATACACGTAAGAGAATTAGCAATTTTGAAATGGGAATGGCTTTCTAAAAATCCTAAAGGTAAACCACCTTGTGAAATTGAATACTTAAAATCAACAGAATATTGTGGTTATTGTAAGTATTTTAAATGTAGGATATGCCCTCTTTATGAACCTGGCAGAGTATGCTGTGGGGAATATATAACGTTTTTGAAAGAGGGTGATACTAAACCAATGTTGGATAGATTAAGGAGTCCACAATTAGAGGAGTATACAAGGTCAGCATTGTTTGGAAAACTTGAAGTTTGGAGACAATATGAAGCCATTAAAAGGGAAGATAGTTTTTGGAGGTTAGGATGACAAAATCAGAAATGAAAGAATTAGCATTATTGAAGTGGAATTGGATTGTAGAAAATTGGGATTGTTCTATGGGAGACCATACAAATAGTATACGGCTTGCCAAAGCACATCCTGAATTAGAGAAATTACAGAATTTTTGTAGTTATTGTGAGTATTATAAGAAGAACTGCAAAGAATGTCCTTTAGGTACTCAGGGATTTTATTGCTGCCCCGAGTATGATGCATGGCTCTATAAGATGGATGATTTTGAGGAATTAACAGAAGAAGCCATCAGAATGAGAGATAAGATTAAGAACTTAGATGATTAAAGTAGTTAAATAAACAGAACAAACAAATAAGGAGAAAGAAATGAAACATTTAGAAGACTTTAAACTATCACCGATAACTGACGATAACTGGAAGTATCTTGGGAGGTCTTATGCCCAAAATCAGCGGTGTCCAAGGGTCTTTAAGGAGAATGGTGTTGCCTACTATGTAAGTGCGATTATCTGGAGACAGGATGATTATTGGTATACTGGTA
>NBLS01000107.1 GCA_002084385.1 Desulfobacteraceae bacterium 4572_19 | reverse complement strand
CACAACACGACTTTCCGGAGAAAGATCACCTTCTATCCATTTAATGATACCATGATCTTTTTGCTCTTTTCGTATGGAGAATGCTTTTATGGGGCAAGATTTAAGTTCTGATGCAAAAGATGTAGCAACGGCAATAGGGTCGGCTCCAAACGTAAGGCCTCCGACTCCATCCACGTTAAGCTTTTTTATCTCTTCCAATACAAGATGTCCGGTAAGAAACATTCCTCTGGGATCTAATATAACCGGTTTACAATTTACATAAAACTGACTTATGTTGCCCGATGCAAGTTTAAATATTGGTTCTTCGGAGTATTTAAACGACTTATGGTACAATAAACGGATAAGTTCATTTTTCATTATTATTTTACCTATCTTCTATTTTTTTTATATGAAAATCCATAAAAAAGCTGTAGTATAAAGACTCTCATTTTTCGTTGTGGCGTACTATTCGCCATGGTAAATTCTTTAAAAGGAAGCTATTGACATTAAAGTAACAATTAAATATAAACCTCCATTGCGAGGAAGAAGCAGTTTATGGGATCCCAATGGAGGCTTAGCGTAAGGAAAACTGGAGACAGCACTCCTTGACATAAGTTCTTTCTACCAGTAAAATTAAAACAGGTCAAATGAATAAATAGTAAATAGTTGATAATTGGATAATGGATAATTAACAATGGATGGGTTAAATAGAAAAAAATCAATGGTTAGATTATTTAATGTTAATAAGCAATATGGCACAAGCCTGGCTCTTTCAGAGGTTAATTTGGATATTCTTAAAAATGAATTTATCCTTATAAGCGGTCCGTCCGGGGCCGGTAAATCAACTCTTTTAAAACTTCTTTACCTTGCAGAACATGTTTCCAAGGGACAAATTCTTGTTGATGGCATAAATCTTTCACGTATTACTAAAAGAAGAATGCCCTTTTATAGACGAAAGCTTGGAATAGTTTTTCAGGATTTTAAACTTATTCCCCAAATAACTGTTTTTGAAAATGTTGCTCTTGTTTTGGAATCAACTGGCACCAATAAGAATACAATTGCACAGCGTGTAAAATTAATTCTCAGTATTGTTGAAATGGAAAAACGATTAGATGCGTACCCTCCGTCACTTTCTGGCGGTGAGCAACAAAGAGTGGCAGTTGCAAGAGCTGTTGTGGGTACTCCAAAAATAATTCTTGCAGATGAGCCAACCGGAAGCCTTGACTCAAAATCAGCAGCTATAGTTATGGGACTTCTTAAAAGATTTCACGCTGCCGGAACGACAGTAATAGTTGCAAGTCATAATAAGGAACACTTAAACAATAAAGATATACGCACAGTTCATATCGAAAATGGACGAGTAATATCGGGAACTACTATACTATGAAATCAGGTTCATTTACATATTTTACCAAAAGAGCAGTTGCAGACTTTAAGTCAAACAGGTTTTTGCATATAATAACAACAACAACAATAGCTTTTTCCATATTAATAATAAGTGCTTTTCTTCTTTTTTTTATTAACACAGGAAATTTAATAACTTTTTGGGAGGATAGTATCAGGGTAATTGTATTTCTTGATGATAATGTTTCCCAAACACAAATTAAACAGTTAGAGCAAACCCTAACTACTACAACCGGAGTGGATGAAACATTTTTTATTCATCGTGATGAAGCATTAATAATTTTAAAAAATCAGCTTAAAGGGCAATTATCAATTATTGAGGACTTAAAAGAAAATCCTCTTCCCCACTCCCTTGAGGTAAGTCTTTTGCCGTTTGTTAGAAACCTGCAAGATATTAAAAAATTAGCACAAATAATAAAAAAACAAGATGGTGTAAAAAGTGTTGAATATGGATATAATCAATTAGATAAATTCCTAAGTATTTTTAATCTTTTTAGATGTGCAGTTATTGGTATTAGTACACTTTTTTTTATTGCGATGACTTTGATTACAGCAAACACAATCAGGTTGACCCTCTATTCGAGACAGCAGGAAATTGAAATTATGCATCTTGTAGGTGCCACGGATAGTTTTATTAAATATCCTTTTTATATTGCAAGCATGATTGAAGGTGCCATAGGTAGTATTATCGGGCTTATTAGCCTGTTTACAATTTTTTATGTAGTAATTTTATATATTGAACAGTTTTCAGCATACGCAGACAGCATCAAATTTCTCTCAGTAACCATGTGTTTTATTATAATTTTATGTAGTACTTTTATCGGATGGATTGGATGTTATCTTTCGTTAAGACAATTTTTAAAATAGCTACAACCTCTTTTTTGTTTTTCTCTATTATTTTCTCAACGATTTATCATTCGTCTGTTGCTGAAGAGATTGGTACGCAAAAGAGTGTAAAACCAGTTAGTATTCTGAATGAAGGTATAATCACAACTATTGCACTTAATTTACGAGGCGGACCTGGAAATAATTATAAACCAATAATAACCTTAAAAAAAGGAACCAGAATAGGATTTATCAGAAATCGTGAAAAATATGTGCAAATTATAAAAAAAATAGTACCCGAACATAAACCTGATCTTAAATCCAAGTATAAGCCAGAGCAAAAACCCGAGTATAAACCAGACCCACAGAATTTAAAAGAGCCAGAAAAAAAAACCAGACCCACAGAATTTAAAAGAGCCAGAAAAAATCGCTCATAAAATCAGAAATAAAAAGAATAAAATAAAATATTTTTCTAATCAGGAAACCTACACCTCTAACGAAATAAAAAAGATAGATCTTACATTAAATAAAATATCTATTCAGGCGTCTGCCCTGAAAGATCAAATAAAAAAGCTTCAAAAAGAAATAATAGAAAATAAAAGTAAAGCAAAAAAATTGGAAAAAATAATAGAAAAAAATCGTAAGTATGCAAAAAAAAGAGTAAATATTTTATATAAAACAAATAGAATCGGCAAACTTTATCTTCCGGAAACAGCAGAGTCAATTTTTGAATTTATTAAAACCCAGTCCGCTTTAAAACAAATTATTGCAAAGGACTTTAAATTTCTTGAAAAACTGGGAATGGATAAAAAACGTTATTTAAGCCTTAATAGTCAGCTTAAAATGCAACAACAAGATAAAGACTTTTTGGAAACCCAACTGCAAAAACAGATTTTAACAATGGAGTATGAAAGAAAAAAACGAACAGAATTAATAAAGGATATTCAAAATAAAAGAGCCAAAATAAGAGCAGCAATAGTAGCATTAGAGCTTTCTGCAAGGGCACTTGATAAAAAAGTAAAATCATTTAAAAAGGTAAAGAAACAAAATATTCTTGTAAAGAAAAAAAACAAAAAAGCATTTTCTTTTTATAAAGGGTTGCTGAAACCTCCTGTAACAGGTAAGGTCATTTCGTATTTTGGTCGTTCAGATGAAGAGAAGCATAATGTAGTTACTTTTCAAAATGGTATTAATTTTAAAGCAAAGAAAGGTAGCCCCATACGTGTTATCTCAGATGGCAAGGTTCTTTTTGCAAATAATTTTAAAGGGTATGGGAATATGATAATAGTCGATCATGGTGACAGCTATTATTCATTGTACGCCCATGCAGAAGAGCTTTTTAAATCTAAAGACGACCTTGTTGAAAAAGGTGAAGTTATTGCAACAGTTGGTACTGCAGCCCCTAACGATGATCCGGTATTACATTTTGAAATAAGGTATCATGGTAAACCTGTAAACCCAATAAAATGGTTATCCTTTTAAAAAACAGGAGCAAATAATGAGAAAAAAGACAATACTATTATTAAATTCAACAATTGTAGTTTTACTTATCCTAATGTCCATAGTTGTAACAACCGGTTTTTCTAATGAAACAGCAGTAGATAGCGATCAGACCTATGAAAGTCTGAAACTTCTTTCTGATGTAATAGACGAAATTGAAAATAACTACGTTGATACTATTGAAACAAGAGAGTTAATTCATAATGCCATAAAAGGGTTGGTAAGTGGTCTCGACCCCCACTCTGCGTTTATGCTCCCTAAATCATTTGAAGAACTTCAAGATGATACAAAAGGGCAGTTTGGCGGAATTGGTATCGAAATAACCATGAAAGATGGTATTTTAACTGTAATTTCCCCCATTGAAGGCACTCCGGCATATAAAGCGGGTATTTGTGCCCAGGATGTTATTATAAAAATTGATGGTGTATCAACAAAGGAGATGCCCCTTTGGGAATCAGTAAAAAAAATGAGGGGTCCTAAGGGTGATAAGGTAAATATCACTGTTATTAGAAAAGGCGTTCCCGACCCTATTGAATTTACACTTGTAAGAGCTACCATTCCTATAAAAAGCGTAAAATATGTTACAATAAAACCGGGATATGGATATGTATGGCTTACAAATTTTAGACGCAATACAGCTAAAGATCTTGAAAAAGCGTTGCAAAATCTTGCATCACAGGAACAACCATTAGAAGGCGTTATACTTGATCTTCGTAATAACCCCGGCGGTCTTCTTGATCAGGCAATTAAAATATCAGATATTTTTATTGATGATGGAACGATTGTATCTATTAAGGGGCGTAAAAAAAATAATACAAATATTTTTACAGCCGAACCAAATAAAACAAAAATAGATTATCCTATTGTTCTTCTTATTAATGGAGGAAGTGCCAGTGCATCAGAAATAGTTGCCGGTGCATTACAAGATCATAAACTTGCATTAATATTAGGTTCTACTTCTTTTGGTAAAGGTTCTGTTCAAACTGTAAAGCCGCTTAAAGATGGTTATGGTCTTAAATATACCATAGCAAGATATTATACTCCTAATGGACGTTCTATTCAGGCACAGGGAATTATTCCTGATATTGTCGTACCTTACGAACTTCTTACGGAAGAAGAAGAAAAAAAAAAGGAGCATTTAAGCAAAATGCTTAAGGAGAAGGATCTTAAAAATCATCTTGAAGCTGAGAAGGAAATTACATCTGATCGTAAAAACAAAAAAACAAAAAATAAAAAAAATGGCCTGAAACCGGCAGTGCTTCTAAGAGACAGCCAAATCAGAGAAGCTCTTGAAATTCTTATTGGACATAACCTGTTAAAAGAGATAACAAATTAATGGCGACTAAAAAAACCACGAAAAAAACT
>NBLS01000106.1 GCA_002084385.1 Desulfobacteraceae bacterium 4572_19 | reverse complement strand
TTCTTTTCAGAACGGGTAATTTCGCCAGTTCTAATTGAATGATTTTATGTATGCTCCTCCGGTTATAACTAAGCAAAATGTCATCAAGCAGAGTATCTTCATCTTCTTCAAAAAGCAAATCTCTTGCAGAATACCGTCCCTGAGCATATTCTATATCATCCAGTTCTTCAATTGGTATAATTTCGTTTTCGGCATCTGTTGTAAACCCTACATTTATTAATTTATATTCGGCTTCAATTATAGCGTCTAATCGCTCGAAGTTTGCCTTTTCAAATTCAACTTCTTTCAATTTATTATCAAGTATACGATCAGCAAATTTGTATAACCATACTTGGGTTTGGTTTTCCTGCTTTGGAATCTCGTCTTTTTTCTCATACACTTTTAGGTATAATTCATCCAATATTTCCTGCGGATTAAAAGTATTCTGACCAATAGCCTTAGTCGTTTCAGCCGATTTAATCCTTCTTCTAATATAACTTGCAACATCATTAAGTAATAACCTTGCAAGGTTATTAAATACTTCTTGATTATCTTCATGATTAAATTCAATTAAGCCTTGCATATGTTCGTTAAAATTTGCTAAGCGGAGTTTTTGGCGTTTATATAAATACTCTTTTCTTTCCTTCTCTATTTTCTTGTTTAGCAAAAGTTTCAATCTGTCAAATATGGTGTATAGGACGGCTTCTATTTCTTTTCCCTTCTCCTTAATATAAACCACATGTTCTTTTAAATTAGCAACTATTGAAACCTGATAATTTATATTGTCTGTTTTATTGAAAAAGATGTTAACTACAACTGGTTTGGGATAATTGTCAGCAACTCTTTCCAATCGTCCTGTTAACTGGTCGATGAGCTCCCTGGCAGCTTGCTTTTCATGCTTATCTTTGATGCACTTTAAATTGTTTATTTTGTATTCCATAGCTTCCCATTTTTTTTGTATAAACTAATTCAAAATCCAAAACGTATAGTTACCTAATTACCTTCCTCCCAAATAGCCAATATGACATGAATGTCTGTCAGTTTCATTATCTTTGAAGTTGTCCACTCCTATTAGCATGAAACCCATTAATCATCTCATTATCTGACTTTTAAAAAATGTTTTCCACTACGAGGCTAAAAAATGGCATATAGATTGAAAAACGTATTCTGAATTCAAATTTATTAGTTCAATTATTACAATGTCTAATTAAAAAATGGAGGGTTTAATCATGACTTTAGCAAGATTATCGAACAATTGGGTTCCTTCATTAATGGATAAATTTTTTGAAGGAAACATGATGGATTGGAACAGCAATAATTATGCTGGAGCTAATTCAACTTTACCTGCAGTTAATGTCAGGGAGAACGACAATGAGTATTATATTGACGTTGCCGCACCTGGATTAAAAAAGGGTGACTTCAATGTAAGCTACGACAATGGCAGGTTATCCATCTCTTCAGAGCAAAAAGCTGAACACGAAGAAAAAGATGGGGAGAAGGTTACCCGTAGAGAATTTAGCTATCAAGCATTCCAACGTTCATTTAGTGTACCTGAAAATACTGTGAATGCTGATAAGATAGTAGCTAAATATGACAACGGTATTCTTCATGTTACATTGCCAAAGCGTGAAGAGGCTAAACCTAAACCTGCAAGAGAAATTAAAATATCATAAGAGAACGGCGGGGCTTTTTGCCCCGCCATATTATTGTTTAATCTGCCTGCAGCTTGTAGGCTGAAAAATGCATGTGCTATGAAAAATCTAACATTGATGATGTTCCTTCTGGCACTAGTTTTCGCCGGATGTAACAAGACCGAAAGCGTTGTAGGTGTGTCTGATGCTCAATTAGATTCTTTAAATGTACCTTCGAAAAAATACCTTACAGAAGTACAACTTCAAGATCAGGTTGACCAGGAGATCAGGGATATTCTAACACTGGCAAATGATGAGAGAATAGCTGATGCTATTCAGATTATTGGTTTAACAGAACAAGCAGTTAAACACATTCTTGACAGTAGTTATATCGAGGCTACTGCAAAATTAGAAGATGCCATAGGTAAAGCTGTAGTAATGACTGCGTCGCGACCTGATTTGAGTCTATTTCCTTTAGATGTGCAAATAACAACGCGTGATGTAATTACTGATATGGATTTGTTATGGGGTATAAGAAAAGAAGCAGATCGTTTAACTGACCAGGGGTACTTACAGGCAGCACGACATTTGCTCAAAGACCTTGCAAGCGAGATCGAAATTACCACACCAATGCTACCTGTGGCCACATATCCTAATGCTTTGTCCTTGGCAGCGAAAGCTCTAAGTGAGGACAAACCTGATGAGGCGCTGATTATTCTAAATACAGCGTTAAGTACCGTGTTTGTTGAAACCAGGTATGTTCCTCTTCCCCTGGTAAGGGCGGAACGGATGCTTTCGGAGGTGTCAACTTTGCTTGAAAAGGGAGACAAGGATGCAGATTTAAATACTTTGCTTGAAAATGCTGAATACCAAATTCACTTCGCGGAAGCCCTGGGCTATGGTAAAAAAGATAAAGAATTTGAAGAAATGTATTCTGCCATCAAGAAAATAAAGAAGGAAATAAAGAAAGTGAATGATGGTGATTCAGCCGATTTGACACTGAGACTTCGAGAGAAACTAAAAACATTCAAAGAAAAGATCTCCAAGTCTAAAAAGTAAGGAAAGGAGAACTGAGCCATGAAAAAACTATTATTATCGGCAGTAATCGGTAGCGCTCTTACGCTTGGAACATATATAATCGTTAACCCCGGGAATGGGAAATCTATTAAGATTGAACATATTTCAGGGTCCCCGGTTGTAGGGGCTGCGTATACGATAGATAAGAAAGGAGAAATTATTCCTCTTGATTTTACTGATGTTGCTAAAAAGGTTATGCCCGCTGTTGTGCATATCAAATCAACACAGGTTCAAAATGTAAAAAACTATCACTATCGTGGTAATTCTGACCCGTTTAGGGATTTCTTTGATGATGATATTTTCAAGTATTTTTTTGGACCACAGGAACAGTTTAAGTCTCCACAACCGCAACAGCGAGGGCCTCAGGCAAGAGTAGGAACTGGTTCGGGGGTAATTATTAATCCAGAGGGTTATATTGTAACCAATAATCATGTTATTGAGAATGCGGATGATATTGAAGTTACTCTCAATGATAACCGTGTTTTCAAAGCGAAAGTTATAGGAACAGATCCGTCTACCGATTTAGCTTTAATACAGATCAAAGAAAAGGATTTGCCTTCACTACCATTAATCAATTCCGATAATGTTGAAGTCGGTGAATGGGTAATGGCTGTGGGTAATCCTTTTAACCTTAACTCAACTGTTACAGCCGGAATTGTAAGTGCTAAGGGTCGGAACATCAATATCCTGCAAGACCGGAGTGCCATAGAATCATTTATCCAAACCGATGCTGCCATCAATCCGGGCAATAGTGGAGGAGCTCTTGTTAACCTGCAAGGCGGGCTTATAGGAATAAATACTGCCATTGCAAGCCCGACAGGCGCTTATGCTGGCTATGGTTTTGCTGTGCCATCAAATATTGTTTCGAAGGTTGTAGAGGATTTGCTTAAATATGGTATGGTTCAGCGAGGTTATCTCGGATTGATGATAAGAAATGTTGACGGTAATTTGGCAAAAATGAAAGAACTTGATGTTACTGCTGGAGTATATGTTGATAGTATAGCCGATAACAGTGCAGCAGGAGATGCAGGAATTGAAGTAGGCGATATAATCCTTGAAGTGGATGGAGCCGAAGTGAAAACAACCTCTAAATTACTTGAAATAATTGGCAGTCATCATCCAGGTGATAAAGTAGCTATAAAGGTCGATCGGAAAAGCAAGGAAATGGACTTTTTGGTAACACTTCGGAACCAGGAAGGAAAGGAAAAGATGTTTGAACGTGGAACAAAAGAAATACTTGACATTATTGGTGTTGAACTTGAAGAGGTGGATAAAGAAACAGCAAATAAACTTGATTTAGTTGGAGGATTGAGAATTACCAAGCTATATCCAGGCAAGTTGAAACGTCAAACCGATGTAAAAGTAGGATTTATCATTACGAAAGTAGATGGCAAGACCATGAAAACTATTGATGATTTTGTAAATTATCTTGAAAATAGGAAAGGTGGTGTCATGGTTGAAGGTGTATATGAAGATTACCCAGGATCGTACTATTATGCTTTCGGGCTTTAGTCCTCCTTAATATGAGAAAGGGGCTGTATGCCCCTTTCTCATTAATTAAATATATAAATGTCAAAAATTTCAGATGGTTAATAACTGTTAGGAGATGAAAAATTATATACATCATTTTGTGACTGATCGTGGATGGAACATTTCACAGCTGAAATCACTAAAGGAGAATTCAATATCCATATTGCCACATAACCATCTTGGTGAATTAGATTATAACTATCAGGATAAAGTTGCTATTGTAACAGGTCCTTCCTCTGGAATAGGGCGGGCAATTGCAATAGAGCTTGCTAATAAAAAGACTAAGGTAGTACTTGCCTCCCGCAACGTGAATAAACTCCATGAGTTAAAGGACGAGATAATTGAGAATGGCGGACTCGCTGTTTCTTTTCCAACAGATGTTACCAGTGAGAAACAATGTAAGTCCCTAATAGAGAGTACGGTAAAAACGTTTGGGAAGGTTGATATATTGGTTAACAATGCCGGAATATCGATGAGAGCAAATTTTAAGGATGTGGAATTAAGCGTCCTGAAAAAAGTCATGAAAACGAATTTTTGGGGTACAGTTTATTGTACCAAATATGCCCTTCCACATATTCTCAAGCAGAAAGGTAGCATTGTGGGCATATCATCTATCTGTGGTGTTACCCCTTTACCAGGAAGAACTGGTTATTCAGCTTCCAAACATGCCATGGATGGGTTCTTAGAAACTCTAAGAATTGAGAATAGCGAGAACGATCTCCATGTTTTGCTTGTTCATCCAGGCTTTACAACTTCCAACATAAGAAATGTAGCGTTAAACGGTTGTGGTGTGCCTCAATTAGAAACACCGTTTAAGGAGGAAAAACTTATGCCAGCTGAAAAGGTTGCTAAGGAAGTAGTTATTGGAATTGCCCACAAGAAGAAAGATATAACACTTACAAGTGATGGTAAACTGATAACATGGATATATAAACGCGGATCTCCCTCATCCAGCATCCTCCGAGCTCCGTATCCTGCTCGCACAAATCCATGTTAATGATATGATTTAATACCTGAACATCAATGGATTCAAAGCGTTCTTTATTCCATTGGTCCCTTACGTTTTTACGATAGGTGATAATGGCGACCCGGTACTTCTCCCATAGGCGCTGAAAGAAGGCAGGCTCATAAGCTTCCCGGTCGAAGACAAGGGTGCATTGGGGTTCTTGCTGGTGCCCGATATCAGCCGATATCAATTTCGCTTCCATTAATCGCGGGATAATCTGGTGTTCTATTACCGTTTGTAATTTCTCGGATAGCTCCCCCATGACCATCATTACCGGCATGCCCTTGGCATCGTTTACCCAGAACTCTGAGGTGGCACTTAAACACAACTTTTGCCGTGAGACAAATTTTGAAGGCAGGTTGGCCTTGTAACCATAGTAGATCCGTACATGGCCATCTACATACAAGAATCCGGTATCCTCCCTGTTATCCTCATGGTACCACTGATTAATCAAAAGGTTGTTAAAATGTACCGATCGTTGTTGTTCGCTAATGAATTTGATTTTCTCCCGAAGGCATCTCACTTCAGGAATCCTGTCAAGACCAATAAGACGGCCGATCTCTCCCCGAAGGCATCTCACTTCAGGAATCCTGTCAAGACCAATAAGACGGCCGATCTCTCCAGGTTTGCATTGTTTTAACTGTTCAGGATTCTTTATCCTTGCCAGGGCCATAAATGCCAGAGTCAGAACCACGGATTCCAGCCCATAATAATGGGATGAAGGCAAGCGGAACACTTCTTTGGCCTTCAGTAAACCCTGGGCCAAAAGAGAGGGTAACATAAACAAGATGCCGGCCCTACATAAAGACTTGTTCTCTTCAAACTCCGGAGTAGCGTGCGAGCCTTTCCCAAGAGGGCATAAAGTGCGTTCTACAAACCGAGTGGTGGCCTCTCCCATTGGCGCTGTGCGGTCTGCATGGTCTCGTTCACCAGGTGTGCCTTCTTCTTCCTGGATGGAAGTTAATTCACTTTTTTTTTAGATACCCCTTTTTAACTGCATAGCGGATGGCAGACTCCCGAACACCTTCTTCCTTGGCGATACTATTAACACTTTGGCCCGTATCAAGCTTCTGCTGTATCCTTATACGCCGCGGACCTACTATCTTATGTGCCGTGCCATGGCGGGCATCATCTCCAAAAAACCCCTGTTCACCTTGTCCTACAAACTTCTTGTAATAACGGTAGACGCTGTCTTCACTGACTCCGAAAAAGTTCTGGATATCAACCTTCCGGCATGTACCCTGGTGAATAAAGTTGCTGGTAATAAACCTGAAGGCGTTTATATCATC
>NBLS01000105.1 GCA_002084385.1 Desulfobacteraceae bacterium 4572_19 | reverse complement strand
ACTGTGTTAATGGGAGTGCCATGGGCAAACAGATCCATTGCAATGGGAGCCAGAATAAAGGCGGCATCAACCTCATTATTTTCAATGGCCTCAGCAACAGGGTTCCAACTGCCCATCAATTGTGTTTCAAGTTCAAAATTTTTAGGTTTTACAAGACCGGTTTCAATTTTTTCTTTAACCAGGCCAAGTAACAGGTGATCTGTAATCTGCAAATGAGCAACCCTAAGTCTGGTTTTGCCCGATGCTGTTTTTCTAACTCTTTTTGGCGAAGATTTTGTTTTGCTCTGTTCAGGATCAAGGGCTTGTTCAATCTTTGCCTGTAACTCTTCTAACGTAAAAGGCTTGGCAACTATATTTGTTACCCCGGCGACTTTCGCTTTTTTTACCTGTTTTTACTCTGTAGAATATTTTTCGCCTCAAGCCCGTCTTCTGCCTCAATAATATCTGTATAACCAAGCGAATTTAAGATATTTATCTCAATTTTTCTCATTGTTTTAGCATCTTCTGCCAATATGATTTTCACATTCTTTGGATTTATTTTCATTTAGACACCTTGATTTATAGTTGTTATTAAATTTTTATAGTCTTGTGCACCTATGCTTTTAGGGGCATACTCAAAAATGGTTTGCTTAAATGCCGGAGATTCAGCCAGTTTAATATTATTTCTAATTCCCGACAATAGTATAGGCTTCCCAAAATTGTTTTTAATTTCATTACTAATTTCTCTGGCTGTCCGGGTATTTTTATTAAAAAAGGTAGGGATAATTCCGGCAAGGTGGAGTTCCGGATTAAAGCCGGCATTCAAACGATAAATAACCTGCATCATTTCGGCCAATCCCTCCATGGCTAAAAAGTGTAGAGGCATTGGGATATATACTTCATGGGCTGCCACCAATGAGATTACCATTAATATGCCAAGTGTAGGAGGAGGATCAATGATTATAAAATCATATTGAGTTGTAATCGGTATTATTTGCTCTGCCAGAGTTAAGGCACGCGCGATCTATCGGTATCTTTTTTTCAAGCACCTGTGTAATACTTATGTTTTCGGAAAAAGCCTGTAAGGCAAGTATGGTAGATGCATGTGCTTGGGCATCCATATCAATAAAAAGGACACTGCCATGATCACAAAGTCCATGGGCGACATTAACCGCCGTAGTCGTCTTTCCACACCCACCTTTACGGTTGGCAAATACTATAATTCTACTCACCTGTCACTTCCTTATTCCATACGGATTATTTTTTTTTATCACGAGGACTGTAGTTAAACATAAATAAATTTCCAACTATCCTTTTTTAAAAGAAATGTTAAGATTATGTTCACTTACGGTCTGTTTCTTAGCATATAATAATTATCGAGTGCAACACAAAAAATTACATTCAAATAATATTTTTTTATCAACTTGTATATTGTGCAATATATTTTATTTCTACACAATATATAGATACATTTATTCAAGAAGAGAAGATTGTATTGGGACGTTAGCAATTTGCAACTTTTTGTGTTGCACCCATAGTTGGACTACATATGACAAACTGTTTATGTAAAGATGAAGTACTTGTAAACGCTTGCAACAATCTTTAGGAATATTCCAAAAGATTCTGGACGATTATATTTTTCAGACTCCCTAAATACTCTTAATAAACATTAGCCTCTTCAAAAGAAATTTTCTTAAGATTAGAAAGCACGGTCATATTTTCTGAAACACTTTGCCAACAACAATCTTTTTTTGCAACAATTTTAATAGTAAACGTTTCCTGATTATTTGCGATATCACGAATATAATCCACATGCATTATGGAAAAAGCTTTTGTTTCGGTCAGGATATCTTTTATTTCCTGATATGAATTTTCAAGATTATCAAGGACTATGATAATTCTTATAAATACATGCCTTGTTATAATTTTTTTCATAATTATTGGAAATAAATAAAGTATTAATATCGTCAATATCGTAACAAGAGTGGCTGGATAAACAAGTCCTGCACCAACAGACAGCCCGAGACCTGTAACAAGCCATAAACTTGCAGCTGTTGTTAATCCTCTTATGGAATTATTGCCTTTAATTATGGCTCCGGCACCAAGAAAACCCATACTTGCAATTGCGTAAGATGCAATTCTTCCAGGGTCTATTCGTACAACCGAATCTGCTTTTAGATAAAGATGCATATCTTCAAGATAAAGAGATAATTGCATTAACAAACAGGCGCCTAAACAAACAATCATATTTGTCCTAAGACCTGCTGCTTGTCCGTGGTGTTCCCGTTCTATTCCGATTATACCGCCCAATACACCTGCAATGATAATTTTATCAAAATCATTTAAATGTGTATTGACAAAAAAAGTTATTACTGCATCAAAACTTCTTCTTCTTCTGTTTTCTCTTTTTTTCACCAAGTAAAGCTTTTGCACTTTTTTTACCAAGCAGTTTTTCTTCAAGCTTATCAACAAGGGAACGAAGGGATAGAAACCTGTTTAAATTCTGGGAACGTTCAGAACCATTTTTTACAGTAATGCCTGTCGGGATATGTTTTAAAAACACACAGGTTGCAACTTTATTAACATTTTGGCCTCCTTTCCCGGAAGATCTTATAAACCGCTCCTTAATATCTGCCTTTCTAATACCAAGTAAACGCATTCGTTTTTCAAGTTGTTCAATTTTTTTCTTTCCAGGTCCCATGATATAAACTCTCGTACATCTGTTATGGTAAGCGTTCACAATACCTCATCTTCGCATAAACAGCTTGTCATATATAATTATATGACAAGCTGTTTATGCGAATATAAGGCACTTGTGAACGCTTACAAATGTGAGATTACCGAAAAATCACATTTCTTGTTCGTGAACGGTTACCTGTTATGTTATGAAAGGTTCACTGATAACATATAAAACCTTGACAAACTCACATAAAACGTATTATTCTTACTTCGATAATGCTTTTTAAGATAAATGTCCACAACTTTTTATATAACTTGCATGGTGGATTGCCACCACAACAAAATATGAAAGCTATGCATATGCTTATTGGGCAACCACAAGGGATTGCCCCTACTTTTATATAAAAATACTAAACCTGTAAACTATCAAAAAAATGACTAAAAAAAAAGAACCTACATATACATGCAGTGATTATAGATTAGAGATGATACTTCTTGGACTCCAGCGACGTTTACATAATGAGACCCTTTCAGACATCGAAAAACAAAAAATTTTACAAGAAATAAAAAAACTGGAAATTACTATGGGAATGAATTAATGCTTTTAGAAAAAGAGAGAAAGCAAATAGTAACATTTGGAAAAAAACTTGTTAATTCCAATCTGACAACAGGAACCGGAGGCAACCTTAGTATATTTAATCGCCGGAAAAACCTTATTGCTATTTCGGCAAGTGGAATTGATTATTTTGATACAACTGTTGATGACGTTGTTGTAGTTGATCTGAATGGTAAAATACACCAAAGCAAATTAAAACCTTCAAGTGAATTAAATTTCCATATTGCCCTTTATAGACGGCGAAATGATATTAATTCAGTTGTGCACACCCATTCTGTTTATGCTACAACTTTGGCCTGCTTAGAGTGGGAACTTCCTGCTGTGCATTATCTTGTTGGATTTGCCGGAAAAAAAGTACCCGTTGCACCCTATGCAACATTCGGAACTCAGGAACTTGCAGATAACATCTCCAATACGATTAAAAATTACAATGCTGTATTACTTGCCAACCATGGACTTATTGCAACAGGCAATAACCTTCTTGAAGCTTTTACAACAGCAGAAGAGATTGAACTTGTAGCCCGTATATATTACCAGTCAAAATCCATTGGTAATCCTGTAATAATTTCAGAAGAACAGATGGAAAGTGTTATTAAAAAATTTGATACTTATAGGAAAGGACAAAATAGTAAAATAACAGCTGAAGTAGAAAAAAAATCAAAGTACAATTATAATACATTTATACGAAAACAGGCATTTACTCCATCTTGTAATTCAACAAAACGGATGGGCAAAGGAACTCCTGACAGAGATCGTTAATTATACTTAGATTATACTTACAGTTTTTATATAAACTTGTCATGGTAAATGATACGCCACAACGAAAAATAAAAGTCTTTATAGTATAGCTTTTCCATGGACTTTCATATAAAAACCATAAAAAACTGTATTATAAAAACCCGTGGGAAAGCTGTGTTATAACGGAAAACACACTATAACAAAAAACATAATTTTATGCACTGGAGGAAAAAATGCTGGATAATGCCTTAAGAAGATTATGCATATTAAATACTTTCGATGGATTGGTTGAAGGACTTTCATTCTTTTCACACCCTACAAAAACAGCACTTCTTTATGCCTTTAGCCCTGACGACCCAATTCGTATCTATGATCCTCAACACCTTCTTACAGGACACGAACCTAAGCTAAAAGAAGTTTACATAGATTCTACATTATGGCGAACAAATTCGATTGAAGCCATAACAAAAGCTCCTCAAAATACACTTCATGTAATCAATGACATAGATCTTGCCGGTTTAATTTCATCAGGAGGCAGTTCTACCTCATTTTTTTATCAAATGTGGTTTACCGAGCATCATCCTGATATGTGTTCCACAGGACCTACCAAAAAATGGCTTGAACATGCTGCATGGTTACTTTCTCAAGATTTTTCGGGTAACAGTGTTTCCATGGGTACATCAGGCCATGTGCTTCAAAAATTTTCAACCCATGCCATAAGTGATTTTATAATTGATGAGCGAAATTCAATAATGGGTCCGGAAACCAATTTATCGGCATACCATGTTTCAGGAGCAATTCTTGGTATAGCAAAAACACCGGAAGAGGGTGCATGGCCAAGGGGTGAACTTGTTTTTGCAGAGCCTGAACAAATTAAAAACATTACGTTTATTACTAAATTTCTGCCCAAGTCTTTATAATTTTAAGCATGTCAGAAAACTTCTTATATCGGTTCAACACTCAAATCGAAAACTAATATCAAACGATAAAAATATTGTGGGAATTGCCGAAGGAGATATGCCAAAATCTTGTATAATAGCAAAATTTTATGGCGATCACGGTTTTTTACAGTTAAACGGTTTAACCGTAGCAAGTTTCTTTGATGGTAGCTTTCACTCCACTACACGCCAAACTACATTAGTACATGTGGAAGAAATCATGCTTGACTCTGAGCTCGATCCCTC
>NBLS01000104.1 GCA_002084385.1 Desulfobacteraceae bacterium 4572_19 | reverse complement strand
ATGCAGTCTTTCCCGAATTTACTTGATATTTCATTCAATAAGGGAGGCTTACCTTTCAATATTTTATGGTAAAATTCTTTTTCAGTGTTGCCCATAACTGCATATTCACCAGTAAGTATTTCGTAAAAGATTAAACCTATTGCGTATATATCAATACGTTGATCTAGTTGTTTTTTGTTTAAAAGCTGTTCTGGGGATGTGTATGGGAGGGTGCCACCTGCGGTTGTTTGGGAGATGCCAATATCTTTATTGTCAATATTTGTTGTATTAATTGCTCTGACAATCCCTAAATCTGATATCAATACTCGATTGTTGTCATCAAATAGGATATTTTCAGGTTTTAAATCTTGGTGTACTAAATTTTCTTTGTCTCCTATGCGATACATTCCTATTGCTATTTGAGTTATTATTTCAAATGCTTTTTGGGTAGAAATAGAGCGATTATTTATTTTATCCCTAAGGTTTCCATTTTTGCAAAATGGCATAACAATAAAAGGCCTGCCTTGAATTTCTTCAATTCTTTCTGGGGATAAAATAAATTCTCCTTTTCCTATTTTGATCCAAGCCTTTGCTTCTTTGATGAATAATTTTGGTATGCTTGGGTCTTTAAAGTCTCTTAGGTAGCTTTTTAGGGCTACAAGGTTATTTTTATTTTGTAAGTCTTTGCATATAAAAACTTCTCCCATTCCGCCTTGCATCGCATCAACAACTTCATATCTGTCAATAATAATTTTTCCAATCATAAGGATTCTCGATTTTTTATTTTTTTAAACATAACGTTAAGCTGAGGGGTCGGGGGCTTTATGCCGACACACTCAGCATGATTATATTTTTTGATAAAGCCAAAACCTTCAAGAGCCGCTCAGTAGCCCCCGATCCGCTCAAGCGTTTGGTTCGGCGCTTCGCTCATGTGTGAAATCTACATGGTCTATCTCATGAGGTGAAATAGCTTTGTTAATTGCAGCCCTCATTTTTGTAAAAGTACGACGTTTTAATTTCTCATTTGAGAGATACGTCCATTCACCCCACGGGGGGAGACAGTTCTCCTTAGCGTAGACAAGAAGACGTCGTGCTTTAGCCCCAGTGAATTTCATTGGGTGAGTGATATTTGCAATGTCTGCTCCTACTATTTCAGACCATTTGGTAAACAATGTCATAAAATATTGCTCCAACGCAACTGAAGTTGGACATTCCTTTGTTTCATAGTCCCAAGAACGATACATTGGACCACCCATAGGTCCGACAGTATAACTTGTAGGTTCTTCGACACAGTAAAATTGATCTTCTGGGATTGATGAAATTAATTCAATACAATCATTGTTATTTGCCCATTGCATAGTGTTTTCCCATCTATGCATTTTTTCGATATCATTACTATACGCCCAACCAGCAAGAATTAAAGGTTTCGGTGGCTCAGGAGGTTTGCACTGATTTGCCTTAGAATGCATTGTCAGTTTTTTGAATATTTCGTTCCAAGTAGATGGATTTGGGCAAATTCGTTTCATATTTTCTTCCGCCGAACCATTGATTATCAGATACATTTGCCCTGATAATAATTAAATACAGTAATTATCGGGGCAAATTTGCTTCGATAACAAATAAAATGAGCTATTATCAAGGCAAATTATCCTGACAACGCAAACATATACATTTAAAATAAAAACATTTACTGCATTTACACAAATGTAAAACCTTTCGACGAGGAAATAAAACATTAATTGAATTATATCAAGTAAAAAAAATAAAACTCGGAAAATTATGGATGAGGTTCGTGATGTAATGGGGCTTTGTCATTATTCTATTCATACAGAACGTTCGTATTGTGATTGGATACAAAGGTTTATTTATTTTCATAATATGAAATCACGAGATGACCTGAAAGAGGGAGAAATTAAACCACAATAACTTCCCCATCAATTTTAGATAAAGGTTCCAATCCACTTTTCGTTACAATACAGGTGTTTTCTATTCCGACAACCCCTTTATCCGGGAAAATCAGTTTTGGTTCTATGGCTATAACCATTTTTTCTTGAAGCTTAAGTTTTTGTCCCTTTGCAAGAAATGGATATTCATCCAATTCAAGTCCTACTCCATGTCCGACAAAGTGTATTCGTTTATCCCCTGCACCCATAAAATTATTTTCATATCCTGATTGTTTGGCTTGTTCCAAGGCAAGGTCATATAAATTTCCGGCAGGGACATCAGGTTTTGCTTCTCTTTTTAAAAGATCATGTATATCAAGCATTGCATTGTGGGCATGGTATAATTTGTCAGAAAGATTGCCTATTGCAAAAATTCGGGTATGGTCGGAAATGTATCCATTGTATGCAAAGGCAAAATCGAAAAGTAAAGGTTCGTTGCGTTTGATTGTATTAAAACCTGCACCTTGGGCAACTGAAGGATTGACTCCTTCTCCGCCTGTTGGTGAGGATATATAACTTTGCGTTGTAGCAGATGCTCCGCACATTTCTTTTATTAAATTTCCGGCTGTTATAACTATTTTATCTGAAAATTTTGCAGCTTTTCTAATCAGGTTAATTTCATAATCTGATTTAATAGCCCTTACAAGCCTGACTTGATGGGAAATATCAATTATTTTGCTACTATTAAAAATATCTGAGTATCTAAAAAACAGGTTAACGGGCAATACATCCAATTCCATACCAAGAACGACTGGAATTTCATAACCATTTTCCTTTAAAATAGCAGGTATTTTTTTTGGACTTGAAAGATAAACAATGCGATTTAGAGAAGACTCTTTTTTCGCCCTTTCAAGATCTTTAAATACCATTAGAACAGGCTCTCCACTCTCTGGAATAAAAATAATTGCACCATGAATACTATTTTCTTTTAATCATAAAAATAAGGTGCTTGTAAACGTTCATTTAGATGCATAGACTCAATATCATAAATTTAAGGAATTTATGACTGTAAAATCATTTGCAATCTGAAGAACTTATGTATAGTTTACACAAAAAGATTGATGGATATTATAGATTTCCTGTAACCGTTCACGACCAAGAAATGTGATTTTTCGGTAATCTCACATTTGTAAGCGTGAACGCTTACGATTTTCTTAAGTTTATGATATTGTAATAGGCTGTTAAATAAATAATTTCACTGGTTGTATGCTTACCTTAAGTACCTTATTTTGGTTTCTCTGCTACATATTGTGAAATTAATTAGCTGACGGTCTATATTGTAACTGTTTGTAAAAAAAATGGAGTAGGTCGTTGGATATTAACCTTGAAGGCGTTGTTATTATTGTGGGAAATTATGGAAGCGGTAAAACTGAAACTGCTGTTAATCTCGCTGTAAATAGAAAACGTTCAGGCTGTGATGTTCGTATTGCAGATCTTGATCTTGTTAATCCCTACTTTAGAACAAGAGAGGCAAAAAAAGCCCTTGAAGCATTGGGTATTGATGTTATTTTGCCACCTTCTCAATATATGCAGGCGGATCTTCCAATTTTAAGTCCTCTTGTAAGCGGATTAATAAAAAAACCGGGTCAGCTTGCAATTCTTGATGCCGGTGGAGATCATGTCGGTGTAACAGTGCTGGCGGCTCTTGGAGATATGCTTAAAGATATTGATGTTCAGATGCTTCAGGTTATAAACCCTTTTCGTCCTTTTACAGAAACGATTGGGGGGTGTCTTAAAATGAAAGATGAAATAGAAAAAGCATCGAAATTAAAAATAACAGGTTTCGTTAGTAATGCAAATCTGATAGAAGACACAACTGTGAAAAATATTTACAAGGGATATCAGTTTGTTTCAAAGCTGGCTAAAGAAAGTGGTTTGCCACTTGTTTTTATTACATGTGAAACCAATTTGATATCCGAGCTTGACATTGCAAAATTTAGCTGTCCTGTTTTGCCAATTGAAAGGCAACTTGTTCCACCGTGGAAAAAAGCTGTTGTTTTATGTAGTTAATGATGTTGCAAAGACAATCTGTAACCGTTCACGAATAAGAAATGTGATTTTTCGGTAATCTCACATTTGTAAGCGTTCACAAGCTGTTTATGCGAAGATGAGGTATTATGAATGCTTACGACAATCTTTTGTGGTTGTTCTTAGGGTTTACAAAAAAATAAATACAATTTATTGCTTGGTAATCCTTATGTTATTGTAAAAAAATTACCATGAAATTTAAGCAAAATACGTTTGAATTTTAAATTATAACTGTTTACGAAGATTATTTCAGAGGAGTTTTGGTGTATGGAGTACAACCATGTTATTGACATTGAAAGGTGTAAGGGATGCGGTTTATGTATTGAAGTATGCCCCAAAAATGTTCTTCAGATTTCTGGAGATATTAGTGAAAAAGGATATTTTCCTGCATTTCAGGCACGTCCGGAAGACTGCATTTTCTGCACAGCGTGTTGTATTATGTGTCCCGATGTGGCCATAACCATTTTAAAAAATGTTAAAGAGAAAGAGGCTCAATAAGGGGGGCAGATATGGCTAAAGTACTTATGAAAGGAAATGAAGCAATTGGTGAAGCTGCGATAAGGGCAGGTTGTCTTAATTATTTTGCATATCCTATAACCCCCCAGTCGGAAGTGGCTGAATACCTTTCCCGTCGTATGCCGGAAGTAGGGGGAACTTTTCTGCAAGGTGAAAGTGAAGTTGCCGTAGGGTATATGATTTTTGGTGCGTCAGGATGTGGAGAGCGTGTAATGACAACATCGTCAAGTCCCGGTGTTAGTTTAATGAGCGAAGCCATAAGCTATATTGCATCGGCACAATGTCCGGCAGTATTTGTAAATATTATGCGTGGAGGCCCGGGACTTGGCGGGATTTTACCTTCCCAGGGGGATTATTTTCAAGCAACAAAAGGTGGTGGGCATGGTGACTACAGACTTTTTGTTATGGCTCCGGCAAGTGTTCAAGAGGCTGTTGAAATGGTAATGAAAGCATTTCCCATTGCTGAAGAATACAGAACACCTGTAATGATATTAGGTGATGGCCTTATAGGGCAAATGATGGAACCTGTTGAATTCCCGGATAATCTTTCGTCCGAGCCAAGTAATAAGGATGATTGGGCAACAAGCGGGATGGATTATCGTAAGAGTAAAAAACGTAATCTTGTTAAATCTCTCTATCTTGATTCAACACAATTAAATGACCATAACCTTCTTCTTAAAGCAAAATATGAGAAGATGAAAAAAGATATCCAGTATGAATCTTATAATACAGATGGTGATTATAAGGTGTTAATTGTAAGTTATGGAACAATGAGCCGTGTATGCAAAACAGCCATAGATAAATTAAAAGAGGATGGATTAGAAGTCGGAATGATAAGACCACAAACTCTTTTTCCTTTTCCGGAACAGGCAATTTATGATGCAGCAGTTATAGATAGCTGTAAATTGGTTGTTAGCATTGAAATGAGCATGGGGCAGATGGTAGAAGAAATAATTGAACAAATACAATTTTTTATACAAAAGGCGTAACAAGGAGCATTATTAATGGCAAAAATATTTAAAAAACCAGACGCTTTGTCAGATGCCCACACCCACTATTGTCCAGGGTGTACCCACGGTATTATTCATAGACTTGTAGCCGAGGTAATAGATGAGCTTGATATTCACGGAAAAACTGTAGGCATAGCTCCCGTTGGTTGTGCAGTTCTTGCATATAATTATTTTACATGCGATTTTCAGGAAGCTGCTCATGGGCGTGCACCTGCAATGGCAACGGGGATAAAACGGGTTAGACCGGATCTTATGGTTTTTACTTATCAAGGAGACGGTGACCTTGCAAGTATCGGTATGAGTGAAATTATTCATGCTGCCAATCGTGGTGAGAAATTTACGACTATATTTGTTAATAATGCAATCTATGGCATGACAGGCGGTCAGATGGCACCAACAACCATGCCTAATCAGAAAACGTCCACATCTCCATTTGGGCGTAATGTTGACGATGTGGGGATGCCAATACAGATGTCGGAACTTCTTTCAACTCTAAAAACACCGGGATATGTAACAAGGCAGACTGTACTAAAACCCAAGTATATTATGAAAGCCAAAAAAGCGATAAAAAAAGCTTTTCAATATCAACAGGAAAAAAAGTGTTTTAGTTTTGTAGAAGTTGTAAGTACTTGTCCTACAAACTGGGGGCTTACGCCGGTGGATGCATTAAAATGGGCTGAAGATACTCTTTTACCATATTATAAATTAGGTGAATTTAAGACCCCGGAGGAGAAATAATTATGCAAAGCGAAGTAATGTTTGCCGGATTCGGCGGTCAGGGAATATTAATGATTGCAAAAATTTTGGCTCATGCTGCAATGGACGAGGGTTCAGAAGTTGCATGGATACCTTCTTACGGTCCGGAAATGAGAGGCGGAACAGCATATTGTACGGTTGTTGTAAGCAATAAATTTATAGGCTCTCCCATTATTAAACATCCAGGCCACCTTGTTGCAATGAATCGTCCTTCTTTGGAAAAATTTGCCCCTATTGTAAAAAAAGATGGGGTTGTAATGATAAATAGTTCTCTGATTTCCATAAATACACAAAGGGATGATCTTGATGAACTTTTTGTTCCGGCTAACGATGTTGCCATAAAAGTAGGAAGTGTTAAAGCTGCCAATATTGTTGCACTTGGTGCTTTTGTTGCACGCAGTAAAATAGTTAAATTTGAAACCTTGAAAAACTGTGTAAAAAATGAGTTTGCAAAAAAAGCAAAATTAATTCCCATGAATATGGAAGCTCTTGAACAGGGTCGCAAAATTGGGGAGTAAGCTATGATAAGAACCGAGATTTCGCTTTTTTTAAAAAATAAACCGGGTGAACTTGGAATATTGTCAACTCTTCTTGCTGATAATAAAATAAATATTGATGCAATTACTATTCAGGATGCATCAAGTTATGTTCAAAATCTTTTTAAGGCAAGGGGAAAATCCTTAAAAAGAATAGCGTCACCTGCAAATTACGCATCTATTTATAAAGATTCTGCAGAGTTTGCTCTTATCAGACTTCTTGTTAATAAACCGGAAGTTGCCATGGAACTGCTTGTTAAAAATGAATATTTATTTGATAGTAAAGAGGTAATTGCCGTTAAACTTGAAAATCACCCGGGCTCTCTTATGGAAATCACCCGAAAATTTGGTGAGAAAGAGATTAATATAAACTATGTATATGGCTCTGTTTCATCTCCTGAAGAAAAATGCCTTTTTGTTTTCAGCCCTGAAGATATTAAACTTGCATCTGAAATATTTCAGGATGACCAATAGTCTTTATATATGATAAAAAGCTACGAAGTTAAAATTAAGGTGCCATTTCATGATCTTGATCCTGTGCATATTGTATGGCATGGTAACTATTTTAAGTATTTTGATATAGCAAGATTTGGTTTATTTAATGATGTCGGTATAGATTTATATCAGTATTCCATGACCAATCAGTATATTTTTCCCATAACAAAATCATCAATTAAATATATTCGGCCACTTCGTCATAATGATGAATTTATTTGTAAGGCAACTGTTACTGATGCAAAATATAAGATTGCAATGGAGTTTGAAATTTATCTTGCAAATGGAAATATACTTTGTGCCAAAGGAAAAAGTGAACAACTTGCTGTGAAACTCATAAACAGCTTGTCATATATAGGACAACTATTATATGATAAGCTGTTTATGCGAATATAAGGCACTTGTGAACGCTTACAAATGTGAGATTACCGAAAAATCATATTTCTTGGTTGTGAATGGTTACGTATAATGAATGAAAATTTTAGAAAGGCGTTTAACGTTGGCTATGAACGTCTTGTATCATGGTCGGATCTTCTTGATGCTATAAATGTATTTCCGGTAAGAGATGCTGATACCGGTCAGAATTTAAGGGTTAGCCTTGCTCCTCTTAAAAGTACTCCGGTTGGACAGTTAGCCGATAGTTGTGAAAATATTTGTCGTAATCTTCTTTTTTCTGCAACGGGAAATTCTGGAAATATCGCATCTTGTTTTTTTATTCCTCTTGTTAAATTAAATTCATTGGATAATTTTGCAAAAGCTGTTGAAAATGGAAGGGATCAGGCTTATAAATCAGTTTTGGAACCAAAGTCTGGTACTATGCTTACTTTTTTTGATAAATTTGTGGAAAGTATTACAAGAAATCCAATTAATAAGCATAAAAAATCGGTATCAATCATACTTGATGATCTTGAAAAAGCAGTGCTTTTAACATCTTCGCTTCTTCCGTGTTTGCAAAAATCTAATGTTGTGGATGCCGGAGCTCTTGGTATGTTTATTTATATGGAAGGTTTTTTAAAAAGCCTTGTTAATCAAACCGATAAGTTCCGATTAATATCTGAAATATTTAAAGGAAAACTTTTAATATCTTCTGATAATTTTATTGAAGATGAAGGTGGTTTTTGCATAAACACTTTGATTCAATTGAAAAATCAGGCAAGTGATTTGGCAAATGATCAGGTAAATGCCCAGGGAAATAATCAGATAAATGCTCAGGAAAATAATCAGGAAAATAATCAGGTAGAGAATAAGCATCCATATAATCAGTTATTTGCTACACCTGCCGAAAGTTTAATTGTAACACCAGAAAAGTCTTTTCTGAAAATTCACCTTCACACAAAAGATAAAGATAATATTCGTAGTCATATTGAGCAAATGGGTGATGTTGTTAAGTGGAATGAAGAAAAAATACAACAAGTAGAAATTAAAAAACCTACTTTAAAAGAAGAAGCATCTATCCATATAATGACTGATGCCGCAGGTTCTGTAACGAGAAAAGATGCACAAAATTTTGGGATAACACTATTGGATAGCTATATTGTAACAACTTACAATAATGAATTACTGTCTGGTGCAGAGAAAAATAAAAGTTGCGATAATACAACGTCTTCGGGAGCGTGTTACTCACAATCAATTCCTGAAACTTTATTTGCCGGCCAAAAGCTCTATGAAATTATGAAAAACGACATAAAAGTTTCCACTGCTCAAGCTTCATTATCTGAAAGGTATCAATGTTATCAGACCGCTCTTGAACGATATGACAAGGTTCTTTATCTTTGCACAGGGTCAATATATACAGGTAATTATGCTACTGTATGTAGCTGGAAAAAAGAGAATGACCCTGATAATAGATTAAAAGTGATAGACCCTGATAATAGATTAAAAGTGATAGATTCAGGATCAGCATCGGGAAGACTTGGGCTTGCAGTGCTTGCTATTATTAAATACTCTCTTGAAAATCATAGTTTGGAAGATATAATTGATTTTGCACAATCTGCAATAGACAAGTGTGAAGAGTATCTGTTTCTTGATAAATTGAAATATCTTGTTCGAGGAGGCAGGCTTTCAAAAACAAGCGGTTTT